>NZ_CP182357.1:1200000-1500000 GCF_048571275.1 Marinarcus sediminis (SeqCode) | reverse complement strand
GCACAATAATGGCATCGGGTTTCTCTTCATCTTTGATTTGATCAATCAACTCTTGCATCTCTTCATTTTTAATCCCAAATGTCCAATCGGGAATAAAGCGTTGAGGATTTGCAATTGTCGTATAAGGAAAAGCTTGCCCGATAATAGCAACTCTTGCATTGCCCAATTTTTTAACAGTATACGGTTTAAATGCATGCCCTGTATCTTCATCATACGCTTGTGCACCGTCCATAAGTGCCGTCTCTTTTACAAATACATTTTGCGCTAAAAATTCTGCATTTAACTCTTTAACATTGGCCAAAACTTCTTCCGCTTTATAGGTAAATTCCCAATGTCCAACCGCCACATCAACGCCAAGTCTGTTCATGGCACCAACCATGTCACGACCTCTGGTATAAAGTGCCGTTGCGCTTCCTTGCCACGTATCACCACCGTCAAGCAGTAACGTTTTTTCTGCACCAAAATTATCTCTTAAATAATCAATGGCCGTTTTAAGTTGAGCAAAGCCCCCTACTTTTCCTATTGATTTTGCATGCTTTTCAAAATCAACACAGGTAAACGCATACTCTAATCGTTTGTTCCCTTTTATTCCATAATAGTCTAAAAGTTTTTCACCCACAATATGAGGTGGCTTACCGTAGTTGCTAAAGAAACCAAGATTCACACTTGGTTCTCTAAAATAGATAGGTACCAGTTGAGCATGACTGTCTGTCATATGCAAAAGCCGTACATTTCCAAAACTTTGCAGTTTATAATAATCTTCTACATTGTTGGTATTGGTCATTCTTGTATGAGAGTTTGCAAACACAGGTGCAGCGCCAAGCATTGCCATCATATATACAAACTCTCTTCTGCTTAATTTACTCATAAATATACACCTTTATTATTCGTATTTATACCCATCACCTGGTATTGCCAATCTCCACGTTGTTTGTGCTTCTTCACTCTCTTGTAAAGCTCTTAAGGCAAAAGAACACCCTCTCCAAGCCGCATACTCAGTAGTAACGGTTCCTGTAGTTTTACCATCTTTATCAACAATATCAACTGTTTTTGCACCACTTTTAACAGCGGCATTGGCTGAATCAATATATTGAGTCGCCGTCATTCCCAGTCTCATAAATTCTAAATGTTCTGCTTTGGCGATGGCATTATATTTAGCTGCACTTTCTAAAACTTTTTCAATTCCATTCTCTTCTATGCTGCATACATGTTTGACATCTAAATTTAACGTTTTAGGTGTATTCATACTCGATGCACTTCCGTAACACCCCGATAAAATGAATGCAAAAGATGTCGCTAATGTTAAACTTAATAATTTTTTCATGATACTTCTCCCTTTACTTTCTTATATCCGGACCATCTACGGCCATTCCATTCGACATGTACGCTAAAAAATAGAGCAAATTGTGCATCTCTTCACTGTTATCTTTTGGTGGAACTTGTCCTTCATCAACAATACATCCAGAGATTCTTCTCTCTAAAGTACCTAAACTGCCCCATTTAAGTCTGTGCACAGGAAATTGTGTCACTTGTCCTAAAAGTGGAGAGAGTTTTTCATTTCTGACTCTTTGTCCTGCACCTTGAATGTGACATGAAGCACAAGAGAGTTTCAGGTATCCTCTTTGTGAATAGTAGTATTGTTTACCTGCTTCATACGCATTTGCAGCCTCTTTACTTGGAATTTTAATGTCCATTTTTTTACCCGCTTCGGTTGTTTGTGAAGCGAAATAGGCTTCTAATGAAGCCATGTGCCCTTTTTTGGTGTTCCAAGCTTTTTCACCATTGGCTACCAAACACTCATTGATGGCACTTGTTATAGAGATAACCGCTTTTCTTTTTTCATCAAACTTTGGATACTCTCCCGAAATCGTTACATCAGGAAAACACGTTTCAAAAGAGTTGCCATTGGCAAACTTTTTGTGATAGAGTGCCTCACCCTCATCAATTGCATCTTCGTATGGAGGCATCTCTTTGATGGCTTCATATTGCTCTTTGGCATCTTTTGCAAAAGCATAACTTCCTAAATTGAAATCATCAAATTTAAGATTTTTTGCATAATCTGTTGCCAACTCCTCTTTGGTTGTATAAGGAAAAAATTGAGCTTGATTTTTAACGGGGTCTTTAAACTTCGCCTCAATATACTTAACCAATGCAAGTCTGTCTTTTTCTGCTTGAGCATTATAATCTCCGGCATTCAGTGCACACGATGTTAATGCAACTAAAGCCACAGCTTTTACAATTTTTGATAACATAGCTTCTCCTTTGATATTTTGTTACGTCTAAAAGTCGTTATTTAATTTTTCCCGTACTTGTATTGGTGTTTCCTTTTAAATCAACCCATGAAATTTCAATTTCGTCATCTTTATTCCCGCCTTTAAATGAGAACTTCAAATAAGGATCTTTTGATAGAAATTGACTTGTTGATGCTTCATAAACAATTTTGCCACCTACTTTAGCCACAATATATGTAATAAAATTTGCATCCACTTTTTTCTTTTTTGCTTCAACATAACTCAACATATCATGTTTTGCCAACGCCTTAACTTCTGTAACACCTTTTTTAGTTTTTGCTTTAATTCTTGTATCGTTTGCCATTATAATTCCTTTATCTTTTTTTATATTATTTACTGTTATAAGATTGAATTAAATCAACCACCACATCCACCAATGGTGACTTTAACTAATTTAGAAGCCGCATAGAGTTTCCCATCGGCTTGTGCAACAACGGTTACTGTACCTGTTTTTGCCATTTTAATTCTGATGGCATAATCAATGACTCCTGTATCAGGAATTGAAAATACTGCTACGGTACTTTCTGGATTGGCGTCTTGAAATACGGCAATTTTAGAGGCTTTTAAATCACTCTCAAATGAGACAGGAATAACTGCACCATTTTCTGCAATATCAGGTGCATTTAATTTAATACCACCCTCGGTTGTTTTGTTTGAACCAAAAACAGCTTTGATAGCTTCATCCACTTTTGTTGCACTCCAAGCTTGTGGCAGGGTTTCTCTAAAATTAACCGCACTTAACGTCGAAGGCAGTGCTGTAACAGCCAAGATACCTAAACCTAAACCTAAAAAATTTCTTCTGTTCATTGTAATTCCTTTTTTATTAATTTATTGTTTGTAAAAATGCAACAACGGCATTGATTTCATGGTCACTTAACCAACCATTTTTCCCAAATGCAGGCATCGCTGAAATTGGATTTGTAGTATAAGGGTCATATACTTTTTCATATAAAGCCTCTTTTGGCCAACTCGATAAATATTGTAACTTTGGTCCCATACTTCCTGGTCCATCTAACACTTTTCCATTGATAGCATGACAGGCAATGCAGTTTCCTAATTTTTTGGTCATAAAGATTTTTTCACCCTCTTTCACCAAAGTGGCATCATTTGCAAAACTTCCACTTACCATTAAAACACTGATTGCTGATGCTGCGAGTAAACTTTTAATCAACTTCATATTCATCTCCTTTTATTTACTTGAATTAATCATATAATTGATGACTTCTTTCATTTGTTTATCTGTTAAATCCGTTCCACCTCTAGGAGGCATTGCATTCACACCAATGATTGCATTTTTATACACAGTATCAATCCCTTTTGTTAAAACGGTTGCCCAAGCCTCTTTATCTCCAAACAAAGGAGCGCCTATTGCTTTATTGCCATGACAGCTCACACAACTTTCATTATAGACCTTTTCTCCAAAAGATACGACTGCTTTTTTTGTACTATCTTCGGGTAAATCTTTTACCGTTGAAATAGCAGGATCAAATCCTTCAATCTCTCTTGCAATACTTTTAGGTGCTGGAGCATTACAATTTTTCATGCATCTCTCACCTTGTGCTAAAGGAGGTCGTTGCTCTTTTAAATCATGTCGATTGGGGTCAACAGGATAAAAACCATCCACATTGGGCATTTTGATTTTCATCATTTTTTCTTTGTTTAAAACATAATCATCGTCCAAATCTTCGCCATCAATTTGAATCTCATTGAGGGATAACAAATATGCTGTTAAAGCATACGTTTCATCATTGGTTAAACTCTTTGGATGAGGAAATGGCATGGCTGATTGAATATACCAATAAAGCGTTGTTGCATATGGCCAATAACTTCCAATGGTTTTTATAGGTGGTGCATCCCCCTCTTTTAAGAGCTGATTTTTAAGTGTTCCTTGTCCACCAGCTAAAGTAGGATAACCTTTTCCTCCTGAACCAAATTCACCGTGACACATTACACAATGTTGGCTATACAGTTCATCCCCTTCTCCAACAGAGCCTTCACCTTTTGGCAAGCCTGTCCCATCTGGCATGACATCTCTGTTCCATGCAGCTATCTCATTTTGTGTGGGCATTCGTCCGTAGGTAAATCCTTTGATGTTTTGCTTATTAATATAATATGCATTATATTTTCCATCTATACGCGGATAAATCACCGAACCATCCACATTTTTTTCTACACTACTGGCAATTAAAAAAGAACTGGTTAAACACAGTGCAATAAACGTTTTTTTAACTTCGAACATGTACATTGTTAACCTCCCCTTTTTTAGTTACTTCCCAACCAATAATAGGATTTCGGTGGTAAATTCCTTCAACACCCACATTTTTTATAAGTTGGTCAATGGTAGGTTGAATATGTCCACTGTCATCAATGGCACGGCTCAGAAGCACTTTTTTCTTTCCATCCCACTTAATGATATAAGAAAATCGTGTCCAACATTTTGGAAGTACCAAACCTTTAATAGATGCTTGTGTCCAATTGTTCCCACCATCAAGTGATATATCTACCGTTTTGATTGTACCTCGACCACTCCAAGCAATTCCACTGATTTCAACCCAATCTCCCACTTTTAAATCTGTCCATGGCACTTCAGGACAAGGTGAGGTAATGACAGAGTTAACTTCCATTGGCCAGAAAAACTCTATGGCTTTTCCACTTGGTTGTAACATGGTATATTTTGACGTCTCTTCTTTAGAGTGCCAAGGTTTTTCTGCAAACTCTAATCGTTTGATCCATTTAACGTTTAAATTGCCTTCCCACCCTGGAAGCAATAATCTCACAGGATAACCTTGCTCTGGACGCAAAGGTTCACCATTTTGTCCCCAAACTAACATCGCATCATCCAATACTTTTTCAACGGGTATACTTCTTGCCATTTCAGAGTTGTCACTGCCTTCTGCTAACATCCATTGGGCATTGGGTTTTAATCCCAAATCATCTAAAATGGTTTTCAGTCTCACTCCTGTCCACTCTGCACAACTCATCATTCCTTTTACAAATTGTAAGTTATTAAATTGTGGACCTCTCCATCCCGTTGATCCATTGGCAGGACACTCAATAAAATGTATCCGACTCTCACTTGGATACCGTTTTAGTTGTTGCAGTGTTAGGACCAAAGGTTTTTCAACCAATCCATGAATCATCAGCCTCCATTTATTCGGATCAATTTGAGCTGTTCCTCCATGACTTCGACTGAAAAAGAGTCCATTCGGTGTTATAATTCCTTCTTGCTGATGAAGAGGAGACATCGATACTGTAGCGTATCTGTCACCAGATGAGAGCAAATCATTCACCCTTCTTATATTATTGTGTTCATATAAAGAAGGCACACCATAAGTATATTTATCAACTCTGTCACCTAATTTTGTTCCCCATTCAGCTAAATCCATTATTTCAGGTTCATCTGCTTTGAGCGTAATTGGTGCAAGAATTGATGCCGCGCTGATTGCACTTGCGGAATAAATTGCCGTCTTTTTAAAAAATTCTCTACGACTGTTTTGTGGTAAAGAATCTGGACGTTTATCTATTTCAAGAACATGATCTTTTTTTGACATCTCTCCTCCTTATTAGATTATTTGTCACGTAATATAAAACAAAATTTTAATATCAGAGTGACAAAATAGTATCAATAATATAGTTGGATTTACTTTAATGTATTCTTAAGGTTGTATTAAATTTTATATTCTTAAGTATAAGTTAACTTAATACTTACAGAGCAATTAATTTATAAGATTATTTTATAAAATTAAATTTTTCGGATGTTTTGAAGAGTGTTTTCTAAAATAGAAATAATGTTGTTTTTATCAATTTCATTTAAATCAACCATGAGATTAAAGCCGTTCTCTTCTTTAATAATAGTGCTGTTGCCACTTCCCGAGAGAACTTCATACGTTTGAATAGGATGAGCAATACCTTTAAGTGTCAACTCCTCTTTTTTAGTGCATTGGATATTCTCTTTAATGAGCATATAGGTTTCACTTGAAATTAAAATTTGATCCAGAGTTGCATTTGATTCCAGTCTGCTTGCTAAGTTTACGACCCCTCCAATGATGGTATAATCAAGTCTATTTTTAGAACCAAAATTCCCAACAGTACAATACCCGCTGTTGATTCCCATTCGAATATGAAAAGGTTTACTGTAGCCATCATTTTGCCATTTTATACGTAAGTGACTCATCTGTTCTTTCATCTCTATGGCCATATTAATACAGTTCAATGCATCTTGTGTTTTTCCATTGGATAAAGGGTCACCAAAGAAAACCATAATGCAATCTCCAATATATTTATCAATGGTACCACCATGTTTGATTGCAATGCTGGACATAATGTCCAAATACTCATTTAAAAGCTGTGTCAAACTCTCTGTCTCTATACTGTCAGTTAAATCGGTGAAGCCTTGAATGTCTGAGAAAAAAACAGTTAAATACTTTCTTTTTGACTCAATAACCACATCTTGTTTTCCGCTAAATATTGACTCAAACAGCTGTGGAGAGAGATATTTTGCAAGTTTATTAGAGAGATTTTCAAGAAGATCTTTTTGATTTTGTATATTGGCAAAAGCCGTTTGCAATTCTGTGGTTCTTTGTTTAATTTTTTCTTCTAAGGTATTTTGGTTTTCTTTGATGTTATCAGCCATTTTATTGAACGTTGTTGCTATTTCATTAAACTCTCTGTCCTCATTTATAATAATTTGAACATCGTAATCCCCATCTCTTAATTGTTTTACTCCAGAACTCAATTTTTTAATAATATTGGTCAATTTTGATGAGATGTACAAGGTTAAAATGAGAGTTATAAGAATAATAGAGACCACCAATATAAATTGGATTAAAGAGACTCTACTTAAAAACTGTTCAGTGATTTTTTCAATCTTTGTTTCAATAAAAATGGACTCATCTTTATTGTGTTGCAATATTTCAACCAATTTGTTAATGAGAGTTTTTTCTTCTTTTTCAATACCATGAATATCAATAGCAAGATTACCAATAATATCAACAATTTGTTTATATTGTTTAAATGAGTTTAAAAGTTCTGTATAGTTATACTTTTTTAACTCAGCCATTATTGTATCGACCGAACCTACCCACTTTAAAAATCTCTCTTTATCTCGATGTTGATAAAGGGTCTCTTTGCTGTAATATTGCAAGTTGCCAAACTCTTGAATGAGTTCAAGGTTTTTCGTTTTAAAAATGAGAGATTGCAGTACTTTTCGTTTATCATTCTCTTTGGGATAGAGTTCATTAAAGCGTTGATTGTGAATGATTTTTTTATTTTGGAAATCAAATATTTCGTCAAAAATCACTTCAATAGAGTGTTCATTGTCAAACAATTTCAATAAAGAATCAATGACATGATTGTTTTGATGAATGTCATTTAAAAGAAAATCCACCATATCTTTTTGATTTTGTTGACTGATCTCTTTTCGTAGAGCTTCAAAACTCTTTTCATACTCATTAAATGTTTCTCTCACTTTTTGCAACTCTTGCGTCATCGTTTGAGCAGTTGTTAAATTAATCAAATCATTCATATCTTCTTGAATATTGATTAGAGTTGAAACTTGTTTCGCAAATGCAGAATTCTCTTTCATTTGATAGGTCGTAATAAGACTGAGTATACTGATAGAAATAATAAATAAAATCAAAATAATAAAACTGAAAATAACTTTTTTTCGTATATTCATCTTCTCTCTCTTTTCCTTATCATATTATACTAACGCTTAAAAATGCCAACTGGAGTTTTATATCAACAAGGCCTTGCGCACAGAAGTCACTTTATATTCATAATGCTCTTTGTTGATAATAAATTCAAACTCTTCATTTAATTTCTTTCCCAATAAAACCCTTCCTAAAGGAGATTTGTTGGAAATTTTATTTAAAGTGGGATTGCTCTCATAGGTACCCACAATGACAAATTTTTGCTCGGTGTAACTCTCTAAATTAAGTAAAACAACTTCTGAGCCAAAATTGACATGTGTATGTTTTAAGCTATTGGTATCAATCACTTCACTGTTGTCAATAATCTTTTGCAAAAAGCGCAATCGTTTGTCCAAATTACGTAACATCTCTTTTGCACTGATATACTCTGCATTCTCACTTCTGTCACCAAAGGCTGCTGCAATCTCTTTCTCTTTGATCCAGAAGGGTTTTTCAACTTTTAACAAATGATGAAACTCATCGACAAATTTTTGAAATCCAACCTCAGTGATGAGCTCTTTTGTCATGTTTTAGGTTTGTCTTTTTTTCTCTTAAGCAGTTTATCCAATTTACTTTTTGCCTCTATATTTCCAGCTAAAGCTGCTTTTTCATACCAATAAACCGCTTTATCATAATCGTAATCAACCCCTTGTCCAAATTCATACATATATCCCAAAGAGTATTGTGCACTTACCTCATCTTGCAAAGCCGCTTTTTCATACCACGAGAAGGCATTTTTATAATCTTGCAGTGTTCCATTCCCCACATAATACATGTATCCCAAATTGAGTTGCGCAATTTTACTGTTTTGTAACGCTGCTTGTTCATACCAATACAGAGCTTTTTTATAATCTTGATCAATACCCATTCCATCGTAATACATATAGGCCAAATTGAGTTGCGCTTTAAGGTTTTTTTCTGAAGCTGCTTTTTCATACCACAGAAGTGCTTGGTGGTAATCCTGACTCACACCTAAACCATCATAATATAAGTTTGCCAGTGCCAATTGTGCTTCTTGACTCTTCTCATTGGCGGCTTTTTTATACCAATAATAGGCACTTTCATAATTTTGCGCAACCCCTTTACCATTGTAATAAAGATACCCTAAGTTCACTTGGGCATTAATATCATTTTGCAGTGCTGCTTTTTCAAAATAGTCAAAAGCCTTTTTATAATCTTGGGCTGTTCCTAAGCCTTTTAAATACATTTGGGCTGTTTTGTATTGAGCATGAACTACCCCTTCATTGGCCGCTTGTTCATAATACAAAAGTGCATTTTGATAATCCACAATGGTATCTTGCCCTTTATAATAGATTTCACCCAGTTTATATTCGGCATTGGCGATTTTATGATGTGCTGCTTTTTTGTACCAATATTTTGCTTTACCAAAATCTTGTGGTGTTCCTAACGCATTGTAATAGAGTTCTGCCAAATTGTTTTGAGCAATGGCTTTGTCTTGTAAGGCCGCTTTTTCATACCAATAGAGCGCTTTTTCATAGTTTTGTTCAACCCCTTGCGCAAAATAGTACATAATAGCTAAATTTTGTTGTGCCGTTGCATTTCCCTCTTTTGCAGCTTTTTCATACCACATAAAGGCTTTTTTATAATCTTGAGCTGTCCCTTTTGCACTGTCATACATGTAAGCTAAATTGACTTGTGCATTAACATCACCTTGCAAAGCAGCTTGTTCATACCAATAGAGCGCTTTTTCATAGTTTTGTGGAGTGCCTAAAGCATTATAATACAAGTTTGCCAAATTGTATTGAGCCAAAAGATTGCCTTGTTTGGCCGCTTTTTCATACCAATTAAATGCTTCATGATAATTTTGTGCAATCCCTTGCGCATTTTCATACATATACCCTGTACTCAATTGTGCATTAACATCACCTTGGAGCGCTGATTTTTTATACCAATAAAACGCTTTTGTATAATCTTGAGCTACCCCTTTGGCATTTTCATACATATATGCCAAAGCATATTGTGCATCTCTGTCTCCTTGAATGGCAGCTTTTTCATACCAAGACATGGCCAAAGAGTAATTGACTTCAATGCCTTCACCCAAATAGTATATTTGTCCCACATGATATTGAGCATATGCATCACCCCAAAGAGCAGCTTTTTCAAACCAATATAAAGCTTTTTGGTAATCTTGCTGTGTTCCAATGGCATTTTTATACATGTAACCTAAATTGAGTTGTGCAGTAGGATTGCCTTGATTGGCTGCATTTTCATACCAATAAAGTGCCTCTTTATAATCTTGTTTAATGCCTTGTCCCAAATAATACATAACGGCCAAATTGGTCTGTGCAAATGCTTCACCTTGAACCGCTGCTTTTTTATACCAGTACGCTGCTTCAATATAATTTTTATCACTGTAGGCATAAACGCCTTGATTGTAGTCATCAATTTTATCAGCAATTAACGTTTGCAAAAGAAGTAAGGAAGTAAGGATAATTTTATTCATTATGATGCCTTTATTAACAATGTAACATAAAACTTTAATATAAGTTTACTTTGAGGTATTTAAAAGTTACACTTTTTTTATAATTTGAGGTGTACAAACACCATTTTGCTATACATTTGCTACAAAATTATACTATATTAAGATAAAATGTTCTACAACAAAACAAAGGACTTCGATGGAAAATATGGATAAAATCATTGTATTAGTTATAACAATCACAGCAGCATTTTTAACGTGGAAAATGGTATTTAATTTTTACAAACAAAGATTTCACAAAATTTTTGCTCACATTATTGCAATTATGACAGCTTCATTTATGTTTATCTCATCCATGATTCTTTTTGCCCCAAAAAATTATCAAAGAGGGGTAACTCCAGAAGTTGAAATATCTTTTATGGCTGTGGTAAGTGTCATTGCAATGGTGGGAGTTTTATACGCCTTTTTTAAATACATTCCTTCCATGAAAAAATAATGTTTTTCATCTTTGATATTAAAAAACCCCTAACACTGCTCTACTATATAGTGGTGATAGCTGTAGGGATTTTACTTGAACATCTGGATGTATTAAGTGTTGAAAAAACCATAGGCATTGCTCTGTTTGCAACCATTGTTTTTTTTGTAATTAAAACACTGTTTATTTGTGATTGCCATAAAAAATAATCCTAAAAACTCCTTTTTAACTCATCTTTAAAGCCAATTGAGTCTCCTCTTTTCGTTGATATCCAAGAATTTTATTTTCACTTTTACCACTAAATGCAACTCAGTTGCATATAAGCAAGCAGAGACTATTATTTCAAAAAACAAATAAATATTGTCTTTTTTTGATAATTACTATCAATATAAGCTAACTTTAAATTAATATTGATTATCATTATAAAGTTTAAAACATAAAAAAGGAAATATATGAAAAAATTAAGTTTAGTAGCTTGCGGATTATTGGTATCAACTGTTTCAGTTTTTGCAGATTCATCAACATTAAAAGAGGCTTTTGCCAAAGGAACAACCTCAGGTGACATTACTGTTTACAGTCAACACAGTGACAATAAAGGTGGAACACTGGATTCTGGATATACATCTGGTTCAGTAGGAATTACGTATGAAACTGACAGCTTAAATGGATTCAATGCAAAAATTGGTTTCAGAGGAAACCATGAACTTTCAGAAAAAGAAGATGGCGATTATTCAAGTAATTATGCCAACAACGCTTCAATAACAGAAGCAAATGTGAAATATGAAGACGACAATTTTGCACTTATCTTTGGTCGTCAAGCGATTGATTTAGAGTGGTTAGGTGATTACAATGATGCTGTTGTAGGTGTAGTTAAAGCCATTCCAAATACAGCAATCGTTGTGGGATATACTAACCGACAAGCAGAAATTGGTATTGATACAGACAACAAATTTGAAGAAATCACAAAAGATGGTGCTTATGTTGTTGATGTCAAATATGAAGGTATAGAAAATGTAGTATTAAACCCCTATGTTTATTCAGCACCTGATGTAGCTGATTTTTATGGAGCAAAAGTATCATACGACAATGATCTGTTTGGAGTAACAGCTCATTATGCTGCTTCAAGTGAAGATACTCAAGAAGATGGTGATTTTTATAATTTAGAAGCCCGATTAAATTTAGCAGGTGTTGCATTAGCAGCCGGTCTTTTCCAAACAGATAAAACGGTAGGGGCAGGAAGTATCAGTGCGTATGGAGATCAAAATCCATTTGATGAAGGAACAAATGTTTATGAAGCAGATGCCACTACATATTATGGAAGTGCTTCTTATACCATTGCAGATCTAACACTTACGGCACTTTATGGAAGTACAGAATACGGTACGGCCAATGCAACAACCGATGAGTTAAATCTTATTGCTGAATACAGCTTTACAGAGGCAATTTCTGGGAATATTACCTATGTTGATTATGATGATCAAGCAAATTCAGACGATTTCAAAAAAGTCTTTGCAAACGTTACTTACTCTTTTTAGTAGGTATAAAAAAACAAAGGAATCAAATGTTTTCAAAACAGATTCTCTTTTATAATAAAAAAGAGTTAATAAAACCAACAGGGTGTACTTGTTAAGGAGTTAAAATGAGCGTCTTAGTTATAGGAGGAGATCAAATCTCTCAAATATCCGTCATTTTAAAAAACCTTGGAGCAAAAGATATTGAGCATTGGGATGCTCGAAAAAAATCTTCTGCTCCCAAAAAAAAGATTCCTCAAAATACTGATTGTATAGTGATGTTGACCTCTTTTTTAAACCATAATGTGATGCATAAATATAAAAATGAAGCAAAAAAACAGAACATTCCTTTTGTATGTGCAAAAAGAAGTGCTTCGTGTGTGTATGATGAATTTGTAAAAATTATGGGAATAAAAGATTGTGCGCAGTGTTATGCAAATTGCAGCAAAAAGCAGGAAGAGTTATAATATTAAGGCTGAGCCTTAATATTATTGACACTTTTTACACGTTCCATAAAGTTGCATTGAGTGACTTGAAATTTTAAAACCATTTTTCTCAGCAATTAAATTTTGTCTTTTTTCAATCTCTTCATCCACAAATTCAACAATTTTCCCACATGAAGTACAAATAAGGTGATCATGATGCTCTTTGGCATTGCTTTCATACTTTTTACCCTCATTGCCAAAGGTAATTGACGTGATTAAATTCACCTCTTCTAAAAAACTCAATGCTCTGTAAACTGTTGCAATTCCAATATTTGAATCAGGATTGGTCATTTTAATCAGATTATAAATCTCTTCTGCGGTTAAATGCCCTTTTGCTTGCATTAAAATCTTTAATACAAACTCTCTTTGCTCTGTATATTTTAAACCTTTTTGCTTGACTATTTTTTTCAATTCTGCGATTATTTCTTCATTCTTTGCCATAATAATTTACCTTGATTCTTTAATAACAATAATTATTCCCAAAAGTATATCAAAACTACGTAAAAATTGTAAAGTAATCTGCATAAATCGTTAATTTTATTATTTTAATAACTATTATCAAAATTTATATTCTTTTAAGTAAGAATATTTTATCATACTTGATAATAATTATCAATAAAAAAAGGAACTCTTTTGACTCTGAATGAATTAAAAAAAGGTGAATCTGCAACCATTTGTCATATTGAAGCCGATAAATCATTAAAAACACGATTGAACTCTTTTGGAATTACCAAAGGGGCTACAATAAATGTTGAAGAGTATACAATGGGGAAAAATACCATTGAAATTTCTATCAAGAGAACGAAAGTTGCATTAAGACTCAAAGAAGCATCTAATATAGAAGTAGAGAAATGTTAAGAAATAAATTTACTCCCCATAAAACCATCCGAATTGTACTTGTTGGCCAACCCAATGTTGGTAAATCTATGCTCATCAACTCCATTTCAAATGCCCGACTTAAAGTGGGAAATTTTTCAGGAGTTACGGTTGAGAAACAAGAGATTGTATTTAAATACAGAAAATATATCATAGAGATAACTGACTTACCCGGTTCTTACTCTTTAAATGACTATACTCTTGAAGAGAAAGTAACCAAAGAGTATTTGGAAAATTCACCCTATGATATCATTTTAAATGTACTTGATTCGACAAATATTGAAAGAAATCTTTTTTTAACTTCTGAACTTTTAGCTTTAGATAAAAAAATGGTCATTGCGTTAAATATGAGTGATGAAGCGGACAATGAAGGCATCTCAATTGATGCTGCACAACTGAGTAAAATATTGGGAAAACCCTGCATAAAAACCAGCGCTGCAAAAAATTTAGGGATTAATAATCTGTTAGAAACACTGGTGAATAAACATGAGAGCAATAAAGTTGATTCAAAACTC
This sequence comes from Marinarcus sediminis (SeqCode), assembly GCF_048571275.1. GTDB lineage: Bacteria > Campylobacterota > Campylobacteria > Campylobacterales > Arcobacteraceae > Marinarcus > Marinarcus sediminis. The sequence goes on along the minus strand of NZ_CP182357.1, from coordinate 1,485,717 downwards.
ATCTTCTCAGACACCATAGAAGAAGAGATTGCTCATATTACCAAACTTTTAGAAGAGAAACATTTTAAATCTAATGTACACTACAGAGAACTTGCCATAAAACTTTTAAAAGAGGATAAATCCACATATAAACGATTTCACGATGAACCCATTTGGATTGATTTGCAATCGGTATTAAAAGATGCATTGGAGCACATCTATTTACATTACAATACCAAAGATATGTACGATGTTTTTGCCGAAGAACAATCTTCATTTGCAAGAGGAGCTACTGTTGAAACAGTAACTGAAAAAAAATCCATTACCAAAGATTTGACTTCAAAAATTGATGCCCTGCTCATTCATAAGTTTTTTGGATTGCCTATTTTTCTCTTTTTTATGTGGCTTTTATTTCAACTGACGTTTGAACTTGGAAGTATTCCCATGGATATGATTGATGCTTTTTTTGCAAATTTGATTGACAATACAAAAGCCGTATTAGGAGAAAATGAACTCTCCTATTTAATTGCAGATGGGGCAATTGCAGGAGTGGGTGCCGTTATTTTATTTGTACCCAATATTGTTATTTTGTTTTTTGGAATTGCTCTGCTTGAAACTACGGGTTACATGAGCCGAGTCGCCTTTTTACTCGATGGTTTTTTTCATAAATTTGGACTGCATGGAAAATCTTTTATTCCACTTGTTACTGGATTTGGTTGTTCAGTTCCCGCTTATATGGCTGCAAGAACCCTTAAAAATAATCGAGACAGACTTTTAACCCTTTTTATCATTGGATTCATGTCTTGTGGAGCAAGACTGCCTATTTATGTTCTGTTTACAGGTGCTTTTTTTGGTACTTCACAAGCGGGCAATATTCTTTTTTTAATCTACATCAGTGGAGCCCTTTTAGGTTTGATTGCAGCAAAAGTACTCAAAACAGTCGTATTTAAAAGTGAAGATGAACCTTTTGTTATGGAGATGCCAAAGTATAGAATGCCATCATTTAAACTCATTTGGCATACGGTTTCAAATCAAGCATTGATGTATTTAAGAAAAGCAGGTACCTATATTTTAGCGGCTTCATTACTCATTTGGTTTGCCTCAAACTACCCAAAACAGCCTGAATTTGAAAATCACATCAATCAAAAAATTGAACTGGCCCATACTCAAGAGGAAATTGATACTTTAAATAATGAGTTAGCCTTGTATAATCTTGAAAACTCTTTTTTAGGTAAAATTGGTAAATTTTCACAACCCATGTTTGCTCCATTGGGATTTGATTGGAAAATGTCTGTTGCACTTGAAACAGGTCTTGCAGCAAAAGAAATTGTGGTTTCTACATTGGGTATTTTGTATGGATTAGGAGAAGAAAATGATGAAAACTCTGAAGGATTGGTACAAAAAATCAGAAACAATATCTCCATTGATGCTGCGGTATCATTCATTGTTTTTGTAATGATTTATCTTCCATGCTTAGCTGCATCAATGGTTTTTGTAAGAGAAGCGGGTGGATGGAAATATCTGTTGTACCTTTTTGTATTTACAACAGGAACCGCTTGGGGATTGTCATTTATCGCATATAATGTAACAAAATTGCTTGTCAGTTAGTATCCATTTATACTGACTTTCAAAGCTTATTGAAGTTCAAATGTTGTTGAATAAACCTCTTCCCCATCGGTAACTTTGAACGTCCAGGTTCCTTTGATTCTTCCACTGATATATCTGTAATCATAAATTGAACCGTGACCAGCAGGTATCTCCATTTTTCTCTCTCGTGAAATCTCTCCATTAGGATTGATCCACGTAAAGGTAACCTCTTTGTCGTCACTAGAACGTTCAAGAGAGTATTTACAAATGATTGAATTTTCATCTTTTAAAATCAAACAATCTGCAACGGCAGCACTCTCTTCTTCATACTGCTCCATTTGAGCAACTAAAAATGTTGTTGTTATTAAAATTAAGAACAGTATCTTTTTCATCTTTATCCTTTGATTGAGGAACATATTAATCTTTTTTATCGAAAGTTATTATACCCAAAACTTTTAATTTGTACCACTTTATTGATTACAATAAGGTTTCCAAATTGCTTCTTCATCCAAAGGAACCCTATTGGTGAGTATTTCAAAAGGAGTATACGCTTCTTTATATCCCATACTAAAATGATCTTTTATCCAATATCCCAAATAAATATAAGGAATATTTAACTCTTTTGCCACTTTTATTTGAGCCAAGATTGAAAATTTTCCCACCGAATAATTTTCATAATCGTGATCATAATAACAGTAAATTGAAGAGATCGCTTGCGGCAAAATATCAGTCAACGCAACACCGATTAGTTTTCCTTCTTTAACATATAAAAACTCTTGAGCAAATTGAACGTTGCCATCGATATAAGAACGTTGATACTCTGATGGCGTAATTGAAGTAAAAGGCCACTTCTTTTTTATGTTCATATATTCATGGTATTTATCATACAAAGCAAGATGTTCTATTGATAAACTCGGTGCTTGTATATAGAGTTCTGTCTCGCTGTTTTTTGCCAAAACCCGTTTTTCAGACTTTGAAAATTGATATTTTTCAACATCGATTCGAATAGAGACACATTTTGTACAATTTCTGCATTCTGGTACAAAATGCATATGCCCAAACCGTCTCCAACCGTGTTCAAGCATATTTTGGTATTGTTCATTTGAGCATCGATTCAAATACTTGTATCTGATATCTGAAATTTCTGTATCGAAATAAGAGCACTCCCTATTCTCTTCAAAAAATTCTATATCTTCTTGTATAATTTTCATAACTATTCGTTGATTTTTTCTTTAATCTCTTTAGCTAATTGGGTTATTCTTTTGATTTTTTCATTATGATTTAAACTCTCATCAAGCAAATGTTTGACAAATGCTGATCCAACAATAACCCCATCAACGCCAACGGCTTTCGCTTTTGCACTCTTTTCATCTACTCCAAAACCAATATAAATGGGCGTATTACTGAACGCTCTGGTGTTTGAAATTACTTCACTTAAATCTTCACTTTTCCCACTGCCCGTTATTCCTGCATAGGCCACTAAATAGATAAATTTTTGTGCCTCTTTAACAACGGTTTGAATTCTTTGTTTTGAATCAGTAGGTGCAACAAAACTGATCAAAGCTTGATTGTTTTTTGCAAAAATATCAGTGAAAGCTAAAGCCTCTTCATAAGGTAAATCGGGAATAATCGCACCATTTACACCTAAAGATTTGGCTTTTTGAACAATATTTTCCATACCTTGATGATAAAATGAGTTCATGTATCCCATCCACAAGGTATCAATTTTTGGTGCAATTACTTTTGATATTTCAAACAAATCTTTCATCTTAAAACCATGTTGCAAACTCAATAAGTTGGCCTTTTCAATAACGGGACCATCAGCAACAGGATCTGAAAATGGAATGCCAAGTTCTAAAGTATCAACCCCAGCTTCACCCATGGCTAAACTCAAATCAATGGTAAAATTATTGTCAGGGAATGAGGTTGTAATATAACCCACTAGTTTCTTCAATTTTCTGTCCTAATATATTAAATTCATCTATTTTATCTAAAGTTATATCAAACTACTCTTTGCCATCTTCAGCTTCAGAAGGATTGCCTCTTTTTTTTATTTTAGAAATAAGTAACTTTACGAGCGAACGGATATTCTGAAAAAAACGTGTAGTATATGTAGCTTCGGTGTTCTCTATCTCTTCACCTAAGTTTACACTCAATGCTTCAGATTTTTTCATGGCTAAAAGTTGTGACGGGAAAACACTTCGATGTCCTGTCATTAAAAAAGAGATAATAATGGACAAAGCACCATAATGCGCAACATTCATTCCAAAAAGTTCCACTGCCATAATCATAGCAGCAATGGGAGCACTTGTTGTCCCTGCTAACACACTCACAAATCCTAAAGCTGCAAACAAAGGAATATACCCATCCACCAAATAGCCAAAAAAGTTACCACTGGTTGCCCCAATATAAAAAATAGGAGTAATCACTCCACCACTTCCCCCAAAACCAAGTGTTAAGGAGGTAAAAACGGTTTTAAGAATAAAAGCATACCAAGGCACTTCAGAGTGATCCACAGGATAAGGAGAGAGTGCATCTTTTATAGTAGCAAACCCCAGTCCCAAATAATCATCCCCCACAATCACAGTTAAAATTACAATAATAATCCCACCCAAAAAAGCTTTCAGTACATAATTGATTTTAATCATATCCGCATATTTATGAATATTTCCCAATGTAGTAATAATAAAATCCGAAACCAAACCAAAAAAGATTCCACCTAAAATAATTTTAAAAATCAAAATATAGTTAAAGTCAAATTTACTGTAAAAAGCAATATCAAAATAGGTGTAACTGATACCAAACATTTTTGCCACAAAAAAAGCAGAAAAACCAGCGACAATAGAAGGGAGTAAAATATCATACATCAAAGCACCAATGATTAAAATTTCTACCCCAAAAATGGCACCAGCAAGTGGCGTACCAAAAACAGAAGCAAATCCAGCACTGATACCACAAATAACCACTTTTTTTCTGTCACGATTTGAAAATTTGAACAGCGATGCAATCAAAGAAGCTGTTGCTGCCCCTATTTGTGCACCAGGTCCCTCTTTACCCACAGATCCCCCAGCAAAAATGGTAATCACCGTGGCCAAGAGTTTTACAGGAATAATGGAAAAATCTATTTTCCCTGAATTTTTATGCACAGCTTCAATGACTTTTTCCGTTCCATGCCCAGTAGCATTAGGGGCAAATTTTCGCACAATAACTACGGTAATGACCAAAGCAAATGGCAACGTATAATAGTACTCAAAAGGCAACTGTGTCCTAGAGTTTTCACAATACTCTAAAAGTTTTAAAAAGAATGAAACAATGGTACCAATGACCGCGCCAATAAGTGATGAGAGTAAAATCCATTTGGTTATACTTGCAAACATAATTGTTTGCTCCGTTATGTGAGTCTGAACGTTGTGGTTTCTTTTCATGAGGACTGCTTTATGTGAAAAAAGTTGGTTGTTTTATGAAAAAAATTATAACAAAGATTGCATTTAATTACTCTTTGAAAAAGCTTATATTATAGGCAAATTTGAAACTTCTTATAGAAAAAGAAATAATTGGATATAATTCAACTTAAAATATATTTTTTAACTCAAGGATAGTGAAGTGAGCATAACAAATAATCAATCATATATTGAAAAAATGAATATCAATAAAATCAAAAATTCAAAAAATAACTTTAAACTTATTGTCATAACAGCCTATGATGCTCTTTTTGCAAAACTCTTCGAAAAAGAGTCTCATATGATTTTAGTAGGAGACTCTTTAAACATGAGTTTTGCTGGAAAACCCGATACATTAAGTGCCACTTTAGATCAAATGATTTATCACACCAATGCTGTATGCACAGGCGCACCAAGTGCTTTTGTTATTTGTGACATGCCTTTTGGAAGTTATATCAACAAAGATGAAGCGTTAAGAAATTGCATTGAAGTTTACTCAAAAACTCAAGCAGCAGCAGTTAAAATTGAGGGGGGAGAAGATCGAGCGGATATTATTAAACACTTAACTTCAAACTCAATTGCTGTTATGGGTCATATTGGCTTAATGCCACAATATGTTAGAAGTGAAGGCGGATACTTAGTAAGAGGGAAAACAGCTGAAGACATTGAGCAACTGGTTAAAGATGCCAAAGCCATAGAAGCAGCAGGTGCTTTTTCCATTGTCCTAGAGGGAGTTAAAACGCAAGCTGCACGTGAAGTTACTCAAGCAGTCAATATCCCAGTCATTGGTATTGGAGCAGGCAATGTTACGGATGGACAAGTCTTAGTATGGTCTGATATGTTGGGATTCTTTGAAGATTTTAAACCCAAATTTGTAAAACGTTATTTAATGGGCGGAGAAGCCGTACGAAAAGCCGTTAAACAATATGCCCAAGAGGTACAAAATGGCATTTTCCCATCTAAAGAAGAGGAATATTAAACGTGGAACGAATTGTAGAAGTTGAACAAATATCATTTGAAGATAACAGTTCTGAGGCGAGTTTAAGACCCTCAACATGGGATGACTACATTGGTCAAGAAAAAATCAAAAAAAATCTCAGAGTCTTTATTGATGCGAGTAAAAAAAGAAATGAAGCCCTTGACCATATCTTATTTTATGGACCTCCAGGGCTTGGAAAAACCACATTGAGTTATTTGATCAGTCATGAGATGAACTCAAACATCAAAATTACCGCAGGACCCATGATAGAAAAGTCGGGTGATTTGGCTGCCATTTTAACCAATTTAGATGAAGGTGATATTCTTTTTATTGATGAAATTCACCGACTCAGCCCTGCTGTTGAAGAGATTTTATATCCGGCTATGGAAGATTATCGATTGGATATTATTATTGGAAGTGGACCTGCTGCACAAACGGTGAAAATAGATTTGCCACGATTTACACTAATCGGGGCAACCACCCGTGCAGGAATGCTTTCAAACCCACTTCGTGAACGGTTTGGTATGCACTTTAGAATGCAGTTTTACACCGATGCAGAGTTGGCAAAAATTGTACAAAAAGCTTCAAACAAACTGGAAAAATTTTGTCAAGATGATGCCAGCCATGAAATTGCCAGAAGAAGTCGAGGCACACCAAGAGTGGCATTACGACTCTTAAGACGTGTCAGAGATTTTGCAGAAGTAGAGAGTGAACCGGATATTATATTAAAACGGTGTCAATACGCGTTAAATGAATTGGGAGTCAATGATAAAGGGTTTGATGAAATGGATTTAAACCTTTTGGAACTTTTAATCTCAAACAGAGGTAAACCCATGGGACTCTCAACCATTGCAGCAGCACTGAGTGAAGATGAGGGAACAATCGAAGATGCAATTGAACCATATTTATTGGCCAACGGTTACATAGAAAGAACAGCTCGAGGAAGAGTTGCCAGCGTTAAAAGCTATGAACTTTTCAGATTGACACCACCTACACTTCAAACAAAAGAGGGACAACTGTTTTGAAACCAATACACTTTTTATTGATTGTTGCAACACTCACACTCTATTTTCTATCAGAGTTGTTTCAACCTTTTTTAAAATCCATTTTAGTGGCACTTCTTTTAGCAATTGCTACAAACTCCATCTATAAATTTATGTTTTTTAAAATACAAAATCGATTATTGTGTTCCGTGTTTATCACCTTCTTTTTAGGCATGGTCTTTTTTATTCCACTGATTTATTTTATCTTCTCATTTATTAACTATTTGAACCATCTGGATAAACAAGCCATTATCGATTTGTATAATGTAGCCTTGACATTTGTTGCCAGTATCCCCAATGAGTACTCTTTTATTAAAGAGTATCTGTTAGGACCATTAGAAAATATCAATATTTCAACGGTAGTAGAAAAAACCATCTCTTTTGGAGCAGTATTGGGAAAAAGTTCAGCACGCTTTATGATGGATATGTTTCTTATTTTAACGTTTTATTTTTTTATGAATTTATACAATAAGGAGTTTTCTAACTTTATTATTGAACTGATTCCTCTGAATCATGAAGACAGCCGCACGGTATTTTCTGAATCATCGAATGTCATGAGTATTGTTCTGTATTCCATTTTAGTCACCGCTATTTTTGAGGGATTTCTGTTTGGATTTTTTATCAACTTTTTTGATTACGATGGGCTTTTATATGGGGTATTGTATGGCTTTGCCTCACTGATTCCTCTTATTGGAGGTGCCATTATGTGGGTACCAATTGCGTTATATGAAATCTTTTCGGGTTCTATTTCCAACGCTGTTTATATTGGCATCTACTCCATTGTGGTTATCTCTATCATTGCAGATACTTTTATAAAACCTATCATCATAAAATATATCAATAAAAGAGTCGTAAGAACCCCAACTGCCATTAATGAGTTGCTCATATTTTTCGCCATCATTGCAGGGCTTTCAACCATTGGGTTTTGGGGAATGATCATTGGACCAGCCTTGGTTACATTTTTTATCTCTATCATGCAATTGATTAAAAAACAAAATAAGTTAAATGAGTTTATAAATGGTAATTCAAAGTAATTACCACTTATAAAAGTCTATTCACCGCTTGTCAGTTCCCCTTGATAAGCCACAATACCATGTTCTAAATTGACAACCATTTTAAAACCCAAATCTTTCATAATTCGTTGACAATATGCACTTCGGCTTCCAATATGACAATAGACAATCACGGGTTTATCTTTTTGGGTATCAATTTGAGTTATTGAGTTATAAAATGATGTTGTTGGAATCAAATAATCACACCCTTGAATTCGTGTTCCTACCCATTCCATCCACTCTCTTACATCCACCAAATTAAAATCAACTGTTTTCTCTTCTCGTGCAATTAAAAGGGCTTCTAATTCTGAAGAGTCAATATTTTTTTGACTCAATAACACGTCACACTCTTTTTTACTTAAACCTCTTGAGTGCGTATGTGTTGCCTCTTCAATACTATTTTTTAAGGCATTCTCTTGTGCGTATTGTGGGGTACAAAAGATTCCACATCGACATTTTCCATCATTGGGTATTTCTACTTCAAGCGCAGGGGTACAAGGGCAAACTCTGTTGTTGGCTGCTTTTTGTTCCTCTTTGGTATCACCGATGACCATAAAACATGGACAAAATCTTTTATTATAAATCAATTTATTCCGAGTCAAACCTTGTTGAACTGACTCATTTACATCGGACTCTGGATTATACACAAAACCCATTTGTGCACACACTTTATCGGTAAAACTTTTTGTTATTTCTAATTCATTGATAAACTCTTCTGAGTTAATATCCAATTTCTTTATCATAAGAAAACCTTATATAATTTTTGCGAAATTATATTGAAAAAGTTTAAAACTAATCTGATATTTTAGAAATAGTTTTTTGTTAAAGTATTGAAATTAAAACTCTTTTGGATTTTCTAATGAGGCTTTAACCTGTTCTAAAAAAGTGGCTCTGGAAACCCTTTTTGCACCCAAAGATTCTAAATGAGGTGTGGGGATTTGACAATCAATGAGTTTAAAGCCATGCTTTTTTAAACGTTGTACAAGAGAATACAAGGCCACTTTAGATGCATCACTTTTTTTTGCAAACATCGATTCACCACAAAAGATATCTCCTAAAGCAATGCCATAACCACCCCCTACAAGTTCCCCATCAAAATAAGCTTCAAAGCTGTGTGCAAATCCCATCTCATGAAGGGTTGAATACGCATCAATAATTTCAGGCAAAATCCAGGTTCCTGTTTGACCTTGTCTGGGAATATTAGAACACTCAATCATGGTTTGTCTAAAATTGGTATCAAATTTCACTTCATACAAACTGCTGTTGACTCTTTTTTGAAGTGATTTTGAGACTTTAAATTCATCTAATGGCAAAATAAATCTGGGATTGGGTGACCACCAAAGAATGGGGTCATGCTGATTGTACCAAGGGAAAATTCCACTCATGTACGCTTTAAGAACTCTTTGTGGGTTAAGATCCCCTCCATATGCTAAAAGGCCTTCGTCATCAGCATAGAGAGGATTGGGAAAACTAAAAGAGTATTTATCTAAGGGTAAAATATGCAAAAAATCAAAACTTTTTATTTTAATGTTGCAATATATTCTGCTACTGAATTGATGCTCTCTTCATCTAAAGAAGATACTTGTCCAAACATAATGTTTTTCATACCTGCACCATAGGTGTTATCTTTATATCCATGAAGTGCCGCAACTGTTTTTTCTTTATCCCAACCTTGAATGACTTGAGAAACACCCAACGCTTTTTTCTCTGCTGTTACACCATGACATCCTGAACATGTTTTTTTGTACAGTGTTTCACCAACAGTAGGCTGACTTTGAGTTACAGCAACTTTGGCTTCTTCAACTTTCTCTTCCACAGCTTTATTGACTTTTTCATCCACTACAGCAACTTCGTCTTTAACATCATTTAAAGCGACTTTTGCTTCTTCTTTTGCTTCTGTCACTACGGTTGCTTCATCAATAGATTGAGCAGCCTGTGGTTTAACGGTTTCGACCGTTGTTGTTGAAGATGTTTTTTTATCATCATTACATCCAGTCAATAAAAATGCTGCTACTATCGTTGAGAAAATTAATATTTTCATGAGAATCCTTTTATTTTAATTGTCAACTTTACACAAATACGTCAAAAAAACAACCTAGCCCATTGGCTTGATTATCTCTTTTAAGCATCATATAACTTTATATCTTATTATACTTAAAAACAAACTTTTCATTGACAAAGTCAATATCGACACTGCCTCCATTTTTAAGTTGACCAAAGAGTATCTCATCGGTCAACGGCATTTTAATGTTTTGAGAAATGACTCGTCCCAAAGGTCTTGCCCCCATTTGTTTATCGTAACCCAATCGTGCCAACTCTTTTTTTGCACGTATTGTCATATTAATTTTAATATCTTTATCCACAATTTGTGCCTCTAAATCATGGATAAATTTGGTCACCACTTTTACCACAATATCTAAAGTGAGGTAAGCAAAATTCACCGTGGCATCTAATCTGTTTCTGAACTCTGGGGCAAAGAATTTTTTAATGGCTTTGCCTTCATTGAGTGTTTCATCTTTGGTAAATCCCATAACATTAGCTTCAGCTGAACCCAAATTTGAGGTCATAATTAAAATAACGTTTTGAAAATCTGATTTATTTCCACTGTTATCGGTTAACTCTGCATTGTCCATAACTTGAAGCAACAAACTCATCAAATCGGGGTGCGCTTTTTCAATTTCATCTAAAAGCAACACACAATGCGGATGTTTTCTTATGGCTTCCGTTAACAATCCGCCATTTTCAAACCCCACATATCCAGCAGGTGCTCCAATAAGTCTTGAAATGGTATGTGCTTCCATATATTCACTCATATCAAAACGTTCAAAATGAATCCCCATTTGATGAGACAACTCTTTGGCCACTTCAGTTTTTCCCACTCCCGTTGGCCCTGTAAAAAGAAAACTTCCAATGGGTTTTTTCTCACCGCCTAAACCTGCTCGGTTAATCTTAATGGCTTGAACAATTTTAACAATGGCTTCATCTTGTCCAAAAACTCTTTTTTGCATATTTTTTTCAAGTGCTTTAAGCAGTGTCAAGTCTGACTTTGTTGCCGATTTCGGAGGAATCTGAGCCATTTTAGAAACCGTGTCTTCAACATCTTTTTGTGTAATGGTAAAGACTTTTGTTCTGCTTGCCTTTGCCTCTTCTTTTAACTTTTTGGTTGCTCCGACCTCATCAATAACATCAATGGCACTGTCAGGTAAAAATCGATCATTGATAAATTTTTTACTCAACTCTACGGCTATTTTAATCGCATTGGCACTGTATTTAACATGATGAAACTCTTCATATTTTGATTTTAGTCCATTTAAAATAGTGATGGTATCTTCAATGGAAGGTTCACTCACATCTACTTTTGCAAATCGTCTGCTTAAAGCTTTGTCTTTACTGAAATCATTTCGGTACTCTGCAAAGGTTGTTGCTCCTATACATCGGAGTTTCCCATTGGCTAACATCGGTTTTAAAATATTTGAAGCATCCATAGAACTGCCACTGACACTTCCTGCCCCCACAATCGTATGAATTTCATCGATAAATAAAATGGCATCATCAATCAAGCTGATCTCTTTTAAAAGGCCTTTGAGTTTTTTTTCAAAATCTCCACGATATTTTGTTCCAGCAACCATTGAACCCATATCCAGTGAAAAAACCTTTGAGTTTTTCAAACTATTAGGAACATTTTCATTTGAAATCTCTAATGCCAACCCCTCAGCAATGGCTGTTTTACCAACACCTGGTTCTCCTACTAAAATAGGGTTATTTTTCTTTCTACGACTTAAGATTTCAATGACTCTGCTGATCTCTTTTTCTCGACCAATAATGGGATCAATTTCACCTTTTTTTGCCAATGCAACCAATTCTGTTGAATTTTGTGCCAATAAATCTTTCTGTTTAGGCTCATCACTGTTTCCAAACCCCTCGGTCTCTTCGTCATTGGTATCAAAATCTTTGTGACTGATCTCTTCTAAAATATCTATTCTCTCTACACCTTGCTCTTTTAATAAATATGTTGCATACGACTGCTCACTTTTTAAAATTGCAACAAACATATCTTCTACCCCAGCATTCCCCTTTCCAGAAGTTTGTGTGTGTGCAACCATGTGTTCAATCGTTGATGTTAAAGACAGTGTCTCCATAGGTTCATCATTAATATCTACAGGTAATTTAGGGGTCGTATTATCAATATGCGTTTTAATTTTTGTATAAATAATATCACTGTCCAAACCCAAATCGTCCAATAACGATGTGATGATTTCATTGTGTATGAGCATTAAAAATATATGTTCGAGTGTCAAATACTCATGTTTACTTACTTTTGCATACGCAACTGCTTGCGAGAATACATCTCTTAATTCTTTACTTATCATTGTTATTCTTCTTCCATTACAGCTTTTAAAGGAAACCCTTTACTTCTTGCCATATTTTTAACTTGTGCAACTTTTGTTGAAGCTATTTCATGGGTATAAATACCACAAACTTCTCTTCCGTTGTTGTGTATATTCAGCATAATAATTGTAGCTTCATCGGCTGTTTTTCTAAAAATTTTTGTCAAAACATCTATGACAAAATCCATCGTCGAATAATCATCATTTAATAAAAAAACTTTAAACTTTTTAGGTTCTTGTAATTGTACGTCATCCTCTAATTCAATCTCAAACTCATGTGCCACTTATTAAAACCTTTTTTGCTAAAATATAAATTATTATACCAAAAAGTAGTTACAATGAAAAGTCAAAATACTATAAAAACTAAACAATTAATCTTTATTACAGCTACAAACACAGATGTGGGCAAGAGTTATGCCTGTGAACAATTTTTGAAAAGATATGCCAACATGGGGTATAAGGTCGGGTATTTTAAACCCATAGAAACGGGGGTTATTACCCTTCCTGCAGATGGTTCAAAACTTTTAAATTTAACCAAAACCTTGAACCCCTCTTTTGATGTTGAGATAAATGATGTTGTACCATATCAATTTAAACTTCCAGCAGCTCCTTTTGTTGCTAAAAAAGAGCACAATATCGATATTGCATTTTTAAAACAAAAGGTTGCATATCTCCACACCTTTTGTGATGTTTTGATTGTTGAGGGCGCAGGTGGTCTTATGGTGCCCATTGAAAAAGAGTATTTTATGATTGATTTAATCAAAGAGTTAAAGTGTAAGGCCATTTTAATTGCACCCAGCCATTTGGGAAGTATCAATGATACTTTGCTTTCAATAGAAGCGTTAAAGCATCGAAACATTCCTTTTGAGTGGTACATTAATTTATATAAAGATAAAGGGAGTTTTAACGAAGTAACCCTCCCTTTTTATGAAGCCTATTTTAATAAAGTTCACTATCTGGGTGAATGGGATTAAAAACTGTCCCACTCATCATTGTCTTTTTTTGCCACCTTCTCTTTTTGTGTAGGTTTAGGCGTTTTGGGAGCTTCTGGTTTATCTTTTTTGACAACCTTTGCTTCCTCTTTTATTTGAACCGCTGAAGTAGCCATATCTTTCATTTTAACGTTATCTTTACCTTCAAACTCTTTGGTATTGGCATCTTTTACAATGCTTTCCGCAATCGTTTGTGTATACATTGCAATATCTCTGGTATTGTTAGCAATAGCAGCATTATGTTGCGTTTGTTGATCAAGTTGATTGACCGCATTACTGATTTGTTCAATACCCAATTGTTGCTCTTTAATGGCCGATTCAACTTGTTTAATCAAGTCAAGGGTATTGGAAACATTGCCTGTGAGTTTTTCATACCCCTCAATCATTTTATCTGAAATATCTTTCCCATGATTGGCTTTAACTGTAGCACTCTCAACCAATGATTTAATCTCTTTTGCCGCTTCAGCACTTCTTGAAGCCAAATTTCTTACCTCTTGTGCAACCACGGCAAACCCTTTACCCGCTTCTCCAGCAGTTGCTGCTTCAACGGCAGCATTAAGTGAAAGGATATTGGTTTGAAATGCAATTTGATCAATGACACTAATGGCTTCATTAATTGCTGTAACTTGCTGATTAATTTCATCCATAGAGTTGGTCGTATTCGTTGCCATGTCCCCACCATCTTTTGCGGATTGAGTCAATTCATTGGCAAACGTAACCATTTGTATCACATTTTGAGCATTGTTTTTGACATTCGAGTTAATCTCTTCTAAAGCTGCGGCCGTCTCTTCTAATGATGCGGCTGCTTCATTTGTAGAGCTGTTCAGCTCATTGACATTAGATAAAAGATTATTTGCACTGTATTGAAGCGTGAGTCCATTTGATTTATTTTCAACTAAAATTTCACTGATAATTTTAGCAAGACTGTTTAAAATATCTGTAGTTGCACCACTGTTTTTAGAAATTCGATAGGCAAAATTCAGATTACTGTACTCTTTGAAAGCCAAATCAATTTTTTCCATATCGTCAGTAACTTTTTGAGCAATAACAACCAACATTTCGTTAAAAATAACTTTCAACTCTTCTAAACTCTTATTTTGAGTGGTTAAGGTGATGGTTTGTTTAAATTTTCCATCTTTAACCAACGAGACCACCTTTTTAACCTCTTCAAGCAATTTTCTGTCATCTTCAAGCAGTGCTTGGGTGTTAATAATATTTTTATTCACCACTTTTGACATCTCAGAAACTTCATCATTTTTGCTTTCATCCAACATATTAACTTCTTTAATTTCTCCATTAATATATTTAAAGAAATCCAATAATCCCAATTGAAATGTTCCTAATGAATTGTTTATCACTCTTCCCAACATCACGGTAAAGAAAATACCAATCAGAATAGTTAAAAGAGTAATAACAATAAAAATAGTTTGAGATTGAGCAATTAAATCCTCTGTATGAGCCTTATTTTCATCAACAACTTTATAAGTTTCTGTCGTAAAGTAATCAATCAAATCTCTCATTGACTCATAATCTTTTAAATAGGTATTAAAGTAGAATTCAGTAGCAGCTTCACTCTCTCCATTGTTAACCAATTCAACCAATTTTTGAGTATCACTGTTTGTCAAGTCATAATACTTGTCAAATTCATCAAATTTTGTCCCTTGATCTTGCATTGAGTCTTCAAGTTTTTTCTTGAACTTGTCAAATCGTTGTCTGACTTGAAGAATATTATCATTGACTCCTTTTTTAATCTTTTTTTGAATACTCTCTTTATCTTTTAAGTGCATGATTTGAGAGAGCGAAACATTAGATTGATAAGAATCCCTGTCGGCTTCTAATAAAAAAGTAATTCCAGAAAAACTGACATTACTCAAATGTTCTACATTTCGTTTAACTTTGCTGTTGTTATAAGATACCAGTACACTTGATAATAATGTAATTAAAATTATTATTAAAAATGCACTCATCGTTTTTTTTCTGATACTCATGTGAACTCCTCTGAATGAATTGTTACATTTTACCACTGAAATGGGAATTTAATCTTAAAAAAAAACAATTAGTATTACAAAAACAAAAAAATGTCACACTGTTTTCATGCTATGCACTGAAACTTTCCTTGCTGAAATGGTCTCCTTGAATGAGATTAATTCCCATTTCTTGGGCTAATTTTAAATCCTTATCTGTGTTAATATTGGTTAAAATTACCTCTTGTTTATTGCTATTACAAAACAGTACAAATTGCTTTATAAATTCTTTATAAGTGTCATTATGTTGAACTTTTTTTATAAACTTTCTGTCGATTTTTATATATTTTGCTCTTTGCATGGCTTTAAAAGAGAAAATAGCTCCCTCACTTACAACACTATTTAATGACGATTGAAAATTATTTTTTTTAATCCATTTTGTAAATGATTTAATATTGGCATTGTATGAATCTTTGACCGAACCATTTTCTGTAATTCCAATAACAATATTTTCACGATAAGGGGTTAAAAACGTTTTCCAAAAATCTCTTTGTTCTTTGGTATGAACAGTTTTTGAATCAAAGTGTAAAAAAAGCGGTACCTCTTTTTTACAATTGTCAATTTGCAGTTTTTTATTCCGTTGTTCTAAATAGAAAAAAATTTTGCTGTTGTGATGAAGCTCTTTAAAAAACTTATTTGTAGATACCTCTTTTGTACCTAAAATAAACCGTGAATTTGCTTCATAGGCAAGTACTTTTAGCGTTTTTGCATCAATAATGGGAAGATATTCTGTGTAGTATTGAGCTTTTTTAATGAATGTTTTAATCTCTTCAATGTTCATAATACTCCTTAATTGCCTATTTTATCAACTCTTTGATTGCAACTTGGAAACATTATGATACAGCAGAACTATTTCAGCACATACTCTCTTGAACTTTTAAAATAATAGAAAATTTTGCCCCAAGATACTCGGCGCCATCAACAATAAATTTATCATTTTTAACACTGAGTTCACCTTTCATGTGATTGACAATAATTTCTCGAGACAGATACAATCCGATACCTGTCCCTTGTGTTTTATCTTTTGTCGTAAAATAAGGGTCAAAGATTTTGTCCAGAATGGTTTCATCAATGCCACCCCCATTATCTATAATAGTAATGATTGTATTGGCTTTATCTTTATAGAGCTCTATGCAGATCAGCCGTCGATATTTTATATCAATATTTTGGAGCAAAACATCTTTGGCATTATTGATAATATTCATTATGGCTTGTGCAAACTCATTTTTAAATCCAAAAATAGTAATATCATCTTTAAATCTTTTAATGATATCAATATGATTGCTTTTCATTGAGGAGTCCATAATTTGCAAATTTGAATTAATGGCATCAGTGACATTAAAATACTCTAACGATTCACTTTTTGAGAAGTATTTATTAAAAATATCAATTGTCGAAGAGAGTTCTTTGGTTGTTTGAACAATAAGATTTAATTCATTTTTTGCTTCATCTTGATGAAACAGATTGTACTCCATTTTCAAAACCATACCACTGGCACTTGAAGAGATAATACTCAAAGGTTGTCGCCATTGATGTGCAACATTTTCCAGCATCTCCCCCATGGATACCATTTTAGATTGTTGAAAAAGCACACCATCTTTTTGTCTGTTTTTATTGACCTCTTTTAAAATCTCATTTTTAAGTTTTTTATTAAACTTTTCAAGTTTTCTGGTTTTCTTTTTAACTTTCTCTTCTAACGTTTGATTGATATTTTTTAACTTGTTTTGATTAAATTCAATATCCTTTTTATATCGATTCAAAATAGATGTGATTTTTTTTGAAATAAAATAGGCAAAAAAAGACATAATAATCAATACGAAAAATGCAACTAAAACGACTTTTTTAATGCTCTTTTCTCGATTCAATAACTTCTTTTGAATTAATCTGTCAATTTTATCTTGACTCATTAAATTATTGCCCGATTGAGCTATAATTTCATGCAATTCATTCGTCTCATCTTCATATATTTTATTAAAATCACTGATTTGCAAATAGGTCACAACCACAATAATAAGCAGTATAAAAAAAATAGGACTTAAAAGAATCAGTTTAGGTAAATTTTTTTCATTAAACATTTATATTTTAAACTCTTTTTCTATCTCTTTGGCTCTTAAGTTACCCGTAACAGAGAGTTTGTTATCTACAATCAAACCATCACTTTTAAGATTTTTTAAATATTTTTTTCCATCTTTGAGTGTAAATACCCCTGCATCTTCTAATTTAATCAGCACATCATTTAAACTCTCATCATTGTGTTTGGTTAAAATTCCTAAGAGTAATACTTTTGTCTCTAAATCCAATGTAAAATCCTTTTATAATAATATGCGACCACAAAAAAAGCAATCCCTAAAACAACAGTAATCCATTCAAGAGAGATGAAACTTGCCATCACCCCTATAAAAAGTGTTGTAATAACATTTGAAAGCATAAAAATCATATCATTGTATGAAATCACTCTTCCCATATAACGCTGTTCTACATTCTCTTGTATATACGCATACGTTACAGACCAAATGGTTGTTGTCGTAAAGCCAGTAAAAAATATTGCAATTAAGGCAATATAAAAATTGAACTGAAAAATTCCCCACAAAACAATGGCAAGCCCTTGAAATATAAATATATAAGTCATTCTCTCTTTATTGACCCAATTGGTAATAAACAAAGGACCCACCATCAAAGCCAAAGCGCGCACAGCATTGGTAATACCAATGGATAAGGGTACAGCTATCACATAACGGTACTCATTTTTTGCCAACAGTGTTACGAGTGTATCAAAAGCAGTTAATCCCACACTTGAATGCAACAAAATTAATTGTAACACAAGTTTATTACTTTTTATATACAAAAACCCATCTTTTATCATACTTAAAAATGTCTCTTTTGTATGAATCATTTCTATTTTAAAATTTATATTTAAAAAAACAATAAGTGCCACTACAAAAAATAAAGCATCAATGATAATGGCAGTTTTTACCCCATAAAAATTGACCACGACTCCACTAATCGCCATCCCAAAAGCAAAAGTAAATGACCAAATAATAGAGTGGATTTCATTGGCTTTTTGCAAAGCAACTCCTGAAATCAATTTGGGCAACAACGACATTTCAGTTGAAAAAAACATAGAGGAACTGCCCATTCGAATAAAAATAAAAATCATCAAGAGCCAAAGCTGAGATTTATCACTGATTGTTAAAAACAATAACGTCATACACAACTCTGTTGCTATCAAGCAGAACATCAACGGTTTGATTCTAAATTTATCAATAATAACCCCAGAAAAAGGAGCAATAAATACTGCAGGCAGAAGATGCATCGCTGTTACTACTGAAATAGCAAAAGACGAAGAACCAAAATTGACCAGCATGGTATAAATAGCAACATTGGAAAACCATGCACCAAAATAGGCAATAAATTGTAAAAGGGAGAGTTGTCTAACAATGGGATATTGAGTGAATAAATTATAATAATTCAATGTTTAATAATACCTCTTGAAAAATGGCAGAGAAATTGGCTTCATCACTTTTATGCGAAGTTAAACAATTGACATTTTTTGCACCAGCATAAATAAGTATACAATTACTCTTCACATCATCGTTGAGTTGAATGACGAAATTTGCTTCACCATACAAAGAAGAAATTATAACCTTATCGCCCTGTTTAAATCCACTTGAAGAGTGCATATAAGCATGAGAGTCTACGTTAAACTGTGAATTTAATGAATCACTCCTTTTAGACGTAATCAAATAATATTGATTCTCCTCTTTATCTTCATATAAAGGTTCAATATCCAGCTCTTCTACAAACTCAAACTTCTCTATTTTTCTATTGATTTGGGGCTGAGTATTCATATAATAATCAACGATATCCTCTTCTTTTTTCATCGCTTTCAATGCAAATTGTTCAATTAAATACGCACTTAAGTCATATTCACTGATGGTGTTTTCATCTTTAGCTTGAACAGGTGTAGACAGAGCTTTATACTCATGTCCATATGAGAGTCGAACATCACTTTTGGCCAAAAAATGTGTTGAAGGAATAATCAAATGCGCATATTTCGCTGTATCATTCAGTGTCGTTCCAAAAAAAACCACGAAGGTCTCTTTTAAGCCTTCAATGACTCGTTTGCTGTTAGGAGCACTGATAACGGGATTTGCTCCTTGTATAAACACCAAATCATACTCTGCAAAATTGACACTGGGAATATCCACTCTCTTTTTAGGTTGTATGGGGAATTGATTTTCGTAACCATACGCAGAATCACTGAGATACCACAAACCACCTGCTTCTTTATTGTGTACCCCAATATACGCTGCAAAAGAGTCAATGCATCTCATAATAGAAGCAGCCTCATAATATTTTTCTACACCCAATCCCACCATAATAGCCACTTTTTTGTTTTTCATTAAATCCATGGCTTTTGAAACTTCACCTAAAGCTACCCCTATTGTGCTTTCATATGAGACTAGGGGTCGCTCTTTGGCCAAATCAAAAAACCAACTCTCCCCCTTGGCATACGCTTTAAAAGAGGCTTCATCTTCCATATCATTCATGTAAGCAAATCGGGTCATTAAAAGAGCCAGTTCATGGTCTGTTTTGGGATTGATTTGCAAATGAATTGCCGATTTTTTTGCAATTGGCGTTACCGTTGGATCAATGGTGATAAAGATTTTATCTTTGACAAGTCTGTACATATGAGAAGAAGTAACGGTAAAGTTTCTTCCCCAACATAGAATCACATCGGCATTTAAAAGGTTTTCAAAGGGCGGATTAATCACCGCACCTCTGCCAAGACGAAGGCCTTCGCCCCCTCCTCCATCACACAAACTTCCGCGTGTAAAAACGGCACCGTATTGATCAAAAAAAACTTTTGGTGCATTTTGCATGATGCCAATGTTGCCACTTCCTTTATAATACAACACTTTTGAAGGATCGGTTTGTTTAAGTCGTTCAACCAATATATTCAAAGATTCATCTAAGGTGATTTCATTATTTTGAAAAGTTGGTGTTGTTAAGGGTTCTTCTGAAATCAAATGAGCAAAATTTCTGCACAATTTACTTTGAGTAACCAGATGATTTGAATCGGGTTTACAATTGCCATTTTCAAACTTTGCTTGACATGCATCGTAACAATCAAGTGGGCAAGCAATACTATTATTTGAATTCAATTTTTACCAACTTTGAGAACTGTTTTGGGTTGTTCACAATAATTTCTGCTTTATATGATGAAATATGTGTAGCATCTGCAACTTTGTAGACTTTATCAATTTTTAAATCAGTAGCTTCATTGTCTAAATAAATTGTTTTTGACATTAACGATTCAACATCATTAATGGGAATAAAAATTTCTAACTTTGCTTTGGATAAATCTTTTGCTTCATATAAAAGGGTTCCAGGATTAACATAATCCCCTTTTTTTACACTGATATTATAGATATATCTGTTCTTTTCAAAAAGTTTTTTGTTTTTAATGTCATCTTCTAATTGTGCAATTTTAATCAATAAATCGGCTTTGGTTGACTGCAATGTTAATGCTTTTAACATTTGAGCATCTTTATCAAAATCAGATCGTGTAGTCACCTTTTTAAGTCGTTGATAGTTATTTTGTTCAATAGCAATCATGGCATCATAGGCTTTTAATTTATTTTTAGTCTGTTCTAAATCGATTTGATCAACTTTAGAATTCATCTCAACAATCAATGAATTTTTGGCATATTTTCCTTCAATTGAATCATTGGTATAGATAATTTCACCGCTGACCGTTGATTTGACCACATAACTTTGTATGGGTTCCAGTTTGGCATAAAACTCATTGGCATACAACGATAGACTCAAAAAAACCAATAATACTGTTTTCATTTTTATCCTTTATAATTTAAAGATTCTATTATTTTTATAATCTCTTTTTTCTTAATTTTTACATCTACATCACGCTTCTTCTCTAATTCAAAAATAATATCATCTAAACTGTTATTGATATTAACATACGGAATCAAGAGTTTAAGCAAGGCTTGTGTGCTTTTGCACTCTTTGATTTTTTTACTCAAAGGTTTTTCAATCTCTTTTTTAGGCTTTCTTTTATTTGAAATAAATTTCACAACAAAAAACAGAAAAATCGAAAAAAGTATACCATAAAGAAAAAAGAAAATATTGCTGCGCTTATCAATAACAACTTGCTCTTTTATTTGCCCGCTTTTTGGCTCTACTTTTGGCTGTTTTTCAAGGGTGACACTCTTTTGTGTGTTCGCATGAACGTTAACTTTATGGGCTTTGGTTTTAACTGTTTTTACTCTTTTGGTTTTTAAATCAAAATATGAAAATAAAAGAGATGAAATCTCATAATCTTCATTGGCAACAATTGAAAATGTTTTTTTATAACTTCCACAATATTCATTATTGACAAAGTCAAAACTCTTTTGAGCAGGGTTGTCATAAATTGTGGCATTGGGAATATTGAGTTTAAATTCTTTAATGTCATCAATATTTCCGCACCCTTTAATTTCAACATTATAACTCAAAGCATCACCGGCATTGACTTTTGTATGAGAAAGTTCATCGTTCATGGTGAAATCACCCACAACACTCACCCCTTCAGGCAACGGTTTTACTTCAAACTTCAACTCATTGGAATAGATTTTATCTATTTTTGTTGGTGTTCCAAAAAATGAGTATCGATTCACGCTCTCATCAAGCAGTGTAACAGAAATACTCGCAGGAGGTATCACTAACACTCCACTTTTTTGTGGGAAAACCACATATTTTAAAATATCAGTGGTAAAGTTACCCTCTTCAACCTTTTGTGCTTTGCCTATTTGTTTGACCCAAAAGTTTGAAAAATCAGGTGTGTTTAACGCCATGTCAAGAATTTGTTGCGTATTTTTATGTTTAAATTTAAAGGTTAAAAGAGCACTCTGCCCTGTGTAGAGTCTTTGTTTATTACTTAAAAGCGTAAAATCAAAATTATCATCATGTGTTTTCACCGCTTTTCGCATTGCAATATGTTTTTCTTGCGTAAAATAATCTTTCCCATCAATGGTGATTTTAAATGAAGGAATCGTAATATCTTTATTCGGAAAAAGTAAAAACTGTTTTTCAATGCGTTGCGTTCTTTGTGCATTGATAATGGAGATATTTTTTGAAGTATTGCTGTTTTGTACAACAAAACCATCAATCGAATCGATTTTAGGAAAGGTTACTGTTTCTCCATTGGCTACAATTGAAAAAACCAACGCTTCTCCTGACGTAAAACTTTTAGGAGCATCCATTTTTACATCGGCATGCAAACAACTCAATACAACACTAAAAAAGAGTAACCATTTAATTATCATTAATATTCTTCTTCAAAAATTTAAAATTCTAATGTGCCCTCAATAGCAAAATTTGCTTTTGAATCCAATTCTGCATGACTTAAAACTGCCACTTGAAGACCAAATTTCTCATATATTTCTGAAATTCTTTTTCTTAAAAGTGGGTCAACAACCATGGCAATTTTTGAAATACCTTTGGCATCAATTTTTTCAATTAACTCTTTGGTTTTAACCACGAGGGAGTTAATTTCACCAATACTTAACATCAACTGCGATACCCCATGTTGTTCTTGCAGTTTACTGATAAATTGTTGTTCCAAATCAGGTTTAATGGTAATGATATGTAAAACATTGTCCTCGCCTTTAAATCGTTGCGTAATCAGTCGATAAAGTTTACTTCTGACATGCTCAAGCAATACATCAGGGATTTTAGTGAACTCAGCAATATCTGCAACAGATTCAATGATGGTCAGCATATCCACAATTGGAATTTTTTCATGAAGCAGATCTCGACACACTTTTAAAAGAGTTCCATGCGTGGTAATTTTCATCGCCTCTTCAATAACAATTGGGAAGTTTTGTTTTAACCCTTCAACAATATCAACAATATCTTGCCGTGTAATGATATCTTCTGCATGTTTTTTAATGGTTTCAGACAGATGCGTTGAAATAATGGTTGGTGCATCAACAACAGTAAAGCCTTTCATCAGGGCTTCCTCTTTTTGACTCTCATCAATCCATGTGGCATCGAGGTTAAAGACAGGCTCTTTAACCTTTAATCCTTTGAGTTGTTCATTGCCAATTCCACCCATTGCAAGGAGTTTTTTGGCTTGTACGCTTCCACTTATGATAGGGATTCTTTTTAAATGCAATTTATATTGGTCAGGTTGTAAATTGACATCATCTGAAATTCTAATTTGCGGAATAACAAACCCCAATTCCGTTGCAATTGATTTTCGGATACCTCTTATTTTATCAAGTAACTCTGAGTTTCCTTGAACCAATTGAAGCAATCTTACTCCCAGTTTTAACTCCAGAACTTCCATTTTCATGATACTTTCTAACGTTTTTTCTTCATTAGGTTTATTTGAAAGCATTTTCTCTTTTTTAACTTCATCTAAATCTTTACTGTGAACAGATGTTTTGGCACTGTCTTTGCCTTTAAAGAATTTGGTCACTGCATTACTTTGTTCATCTTCAATCATATAAATGGCATATCCAATAAAGGATAAAGAGATTCCCATAATCATAAGAATTCCTGTTGGAAATCCTGGCACAAAACCAAAAAGAACCAAGGCAATACCAACTAAAATAAGTGATTTACTGTCTTTAACCAGTTGAGAAATCGATTGATTTGCAAATCGCTCGTCATCCATGTTTGACCGTGTAATGATAATCGCAGTTGCAGTTGAAAGTACTAAAGCAGGAATTTGCGCAACCAAACCATCCCCAATGGTTAAAATAGTATAAATTTCACCACTTTGTGCCACCGTCATATCATGTTGAAAAAGACCAATTAACAATCCACCAATTAAGTTAACCAGCGTAATGATAATACCTGCAACGGCATCACCTTTTACAAACTTAGATGACCCATCCATGGCTCCATAAAAGTTTGCTTCTTGAATGAGCATTTTTCTTCTGACTTGTGCCTCTTTATCATCAATAAAACCTGCATTCAAATCTGCATCGATGGCCATTTGTTTCCCAGGCATAGAATCCAATGTAAATCTTGCTGTTACTTCAGCAACTCTTGTTGCTCCTTTAGTAACAACCATGAAGTTAATTAAAACCAAAATAACAAATACAATGATTCCAATCACCATATTTCCACCAACTACAAACTCTCCAAAAGCTGAAATAATTGAACTGACTGCTTCAGGACCATTGTGTCCTTCACTTAAAATTGAACGAGTCGTGGCAATATTTAAAGAGAGTCTAAAAAGAGCTAAAATAAGAATCAATGTAGGAAAAGTCGTCAGATCTGATGGTTTTTGAATATACAAAGATATTAATAAAACCAAAAGAGCTAACGCCAAGGAAATGACTAAAAAAAAGTCTAATAAAAACTTTGGAAGAGGAACAATGATAATCATTAAAATTGCAACAAAGAGTGCAACCGTAACTAAATCCCTTGAAAATATCCTCTTTAAGAAATTCATTTATATACTAAAAACTTTTCTAACTATTTTAAAAAATTGATCAAACTAAGACCATTCATTTTTGATATGGTTGAATACAGTGCTGTATACGTCATCTCTAAAGATTTTGATTCCAAAGCCAATTTTGTTAAATCAGCAGAATTGTTCTCTATGGACAAGGTGTTAAAATTGGTTATTTTTGCCGACAACGTTACACTGGCATCTTCAATAATTTTATTTCTTGACCCCACTTTTGAGTGTGCAATACTTACCGCATCTTGGGCAGAAATTATTCTGTCCATATATGAACGAATCAAATCATCTTGTTGTGTTGCTGTAATTGGAGTCACACCATCAGATAAATCATACCCGTTCAGTGTTGTAATAATATCATCCAAATCGTTGAAGATGTTATGTTTTGATTCCATAATCATAGCAGGATCTGAAATGGTTGCAGTTCTGTATTTTGGTTCCAATAGCCCTGTATCCGTTCCTCCATCGACAATACCATCACCATTATCAATTTGCGTAACAGCCAAAACATTACCTGTTAAATTGCCATACTTATCAAATTGTCTGACTTCTAAAGCAGGTGCTGTTGCTGAAGTTGATGTAAATGAAGTGACGTTGTTTGAAGCACCATCTTGAAAACCATCTGCAAGATTATTTTTAAATTGATATCCACCATTGAGTTTAATCACAGGAATAGATACGGTTCCATCAGTAAGTGTTGAGTTTAATGTATCCAAAGTCCACGTTGTACCATTGTTATCGGTAATCGTATCTGTGGCAAAAAAATCAAGTTTTTCACCCACGCCAGAAGTTTCTGGGAAGTCCCATGTATTACCTGAATTATCAATAATCTTTTCGCTGGCAAGAAAATCTAAACTTTGACCCACAATTGCAGTATCTGCAGTATACATAAAAGCGTCATAACCTGTAGCACCTCTGTCTCGATAACTGTTTGGCTCAACAGGAACTTGTTTTAAAACCGAATCCCCTTGATACGTTATCTTGCCATTCGCATCTTTCACAAACGGCTGTTCAGTTGAATTTGAACCCGCAAAAAGATACTCATTATTCATGCTTAAGTTCGCCCAAGTAAACATATTTTCTCTGATTCCTCGAAACTCTGTTGCAACGGCCGTTTTATCACTTTGTTGCATACCTGCATTTAATGTTTTTAACATATTAACTTTAATGTTTTCAAGTGATAATTTGACATCCGCTAACGTGGAATCAATGCTATCATTCATTGTCATGACTTTTTTTACTTGAGACTCTACACCTTCATACGTTCTTATCTTATCGGCGAAGTATAAATCTTTTGTAAAAACAGCAGTATCATCACTTCCGTATTGCAGAATCTCTTTCGTACTTGTTTGATACGAGATGCGTTCATTTTCTCTGTTCAAATTGCTTAATCTGAACATCATTTGATCAGTTGTATTAATCATTTGTCACCTCCTTGAATAGGCTTAAAATCTCTTCATAACTAAAATGTTCTTGTGTTCCCTGCGTCAAAAACTCACGGAGTTTCTCTTTTTTGGCCAATGCATTGTCCAACTCTTTGTCCATACCAGACTTGTATGCACCAACACGAACAAGGACTTCATTTTCCTTTATTAACGATAATACTCTTTTTAACTTTAAAAATCCATTATAGTGTTCTTTATCAACAACTTTGTCCATGACCCTAGAAGCTGATTTTAATAAATCAATGGGAGGATAAAATCCTTGTTCTGTTAATTCACGTGTCAATACAATATGTCCATCAAGAATTGACCGACTCTGATCTGCAATAGGATCATTCATATCATCTCCGTCCACCAAGACCGTAAAGAATGCCGTAATAGAGCCTTTTTTGTTGTTTCCTGCTCTCTCCATTAATTGAGGTAAAAGGGCAAAAACTGAAGGGGGATAGCCACGACTTACAGGAGGTTCTCCCGTACTTAACCCAATCTCTCTTTGAGCCATAGCAAATCGTGTAACAGAATCCATCATCAATAAAACATCATGTCCCTTATCTCGAAAAAATTCTGCAATGGCCATGGCAGTAAAGGCTCCATATTTTCTCATTAATGCAGATTCATCACTCGTAGCTGCAATAATGATGGTATTTTCCAAATTATTATTCAAGTTATAATGGATAAATTCGGGAATCTCTCTTCCCCTCTCTCCAATGAGTGCCACCACTTTTATTTGGGCTTCACACCCTTTAACAATCATTCCCATAAGAGTAGATTTTCCCACACCACTTCCTGCAAAAATACCAATTTTTTGCCCCTTACCAGAAGTGAGCATTGAATCAATTGATTTTACCCCTGTTGAAAATCTTTTATCTATAATTCCTCGTTCTAAAGCTGGCATTGAGAGTTTATTAATGGCTGAGTTCTCTTCTAAATTGACTATTTTGCCTTTGTCGTCAATGGGTTCACCCAAAGCATTAATAACACGTCCAAGTAGTCCATATCCACTCTTAACCGACAATCCCTCTTTTTGTAAAAAAACTTTATCATGAATTCTAAATCCATCAATAAATGAGAAAGGAACGACAGTAAAATCATCACTGTTAATTGACGCGACCATGCCTAAAACCGTATATAAATGCTGTTGAGATTCAATTTTAACCAAATCCCCAACCGCCACTTCAAGCCCTGTTGCTGTAATTGTCGTTGAACTGATATACTTAATTCTTCCAAATGGCAATATGAGATTATCTTCAGTTATATTGTTTAAAAATGCATCAATATCAATCATTAAAGTTCATCACACATTTTTTTATACAAACTGGTTGTTGATGGGTCTAATGCTTTGCACTTTTGAAGAACCTCATCATATTTGGGTTGGTTTTTTGTCAATTCATACAGTTTAATCATCTCATAATAGACTTGTGCTAATTCATTGTTCTTAATGTTTCGAGGATTGGTTAAACTCTCTTCTAAATAACTCAAGGCCTTAGCATAATTGGATTGACTTTTTTCATACTTTGCCAACTCCAATTCAACAGAAGGAGAATAGACATGAGCATTAAACTCTTTTTGTTTATTGTAAAGTTGATCCAACACATTTTTTGCCTCTTCATTTTTCCCTATTTGCAATAAATAAAAATAGTATTGATAATAAAAATCTATAATCATAGGGTTATTTTGATTGTTTTCTATCAACGTGGGATTTTTTATTGCATAATTAAAAAAACGCTTCATTGAAAGTGGATTTTGTTGTGTATTTAAAATTTTAAATCGATATAAAAACTCCTCTTCTAAAATCTTTTTATCATTAAGCATTTCAATTTTTGCAGCATATTTAAGCGCCTCATCAATGTGTCCTAAAGCAAAAGCAATTCTCTCTAAGTAGAAATAAATTTTGGCATCCCTTGAATTAAATAGAGCCTCTTTTGTTGTAACAAACTCCTCTTCATTGGGAACTTCCAAGAGACATTCAAAAAATTTATATTTGGTATACTCATCTTCAACTAATCTGACCAATGCCTCTTTTGTTGATCGTTTTAAAGCATCATTTAAATCTTTACATTTCCCGTTCATGAGATATTGTTTAATCAATAAAATTCGTACTCCATCTAAAACATCATTCAAACTTTTATATCCAAATCGTTTATAAATCTCTGGTGCAATTTTTTTATACACCTTTTCAGAACGCAATACAAACTCGTACTTCTCTTCTTTAATCGCATTGAGCATCTCTTGCATGATGACTTTTTGTTGCATAGAAGCCGATTCAAAATATTTTGCATTTAAAATAGCAGGTTCAATTTTACCTTCACGCATTAAAATTTCATCAATGATCATTTTTGCTCTTTTGGCATATTTCCCATCGGGATAATCATTGAGGATATCTTTGTAAAGCTCTTTTGCTTTCATCATATTGACCATTTTGGGGTCATACATTAACATATAGGTTTCAGCTAATTTAAATTTAAAGTCTTCTATCGCATCAATATTTTTTGTACGTTTTAGCAACTCTTCTAAAATTTCAGCGGCAAAATTTGGCATATCGTTTTTAATGAGTTTATCGACTTTAGTAATGGCTAAAAAACTGTCATTGGCATAATAATCAATATTTTTATGTAACACTTGCCCTGCTAAAGTGTAGGCTTCTTCTCTTTTATCATCTAAAATATAGACATCAAAAAGTTCATCTGCAACAACAGTAGCAATATTAATATCGGTTGTTTTGGTTAACAAATCATACAAAACCAAAGTGGCTTTTTTAAACTCTTGCTTATAAAGATGCAGTTTAGCCAAATAGATTTTCCCATACGCTTTTATAATGGGCGTATCAAAATTGTTGGTCAAAATATCAATAAAATATTTTGCATCATTGGGTTTATTTGCAGCCAATTTTAACTCAATCAAAATCATGTAGGCTTTTGCCAAATCTTCTTCATGAATGGCCGAACGATTAATTGCATCTTCCAAATATTTAGCACCCTCAATGGCAAAACGTTTTAAGCCTTTTTTCAGTGCAAATTCAGATTCAAGTAAAATAATATCGGATTCTAAAAGAGGAACTTTATTTCTTTGTTTAAAGGTCATCAATCTTTTATTGGCTTCATCAATGGTAGCTTGTTTAGCTGTTTTTTTAATGTTTTCTAAGGTCGCATACCCTTCTAAGAGCTCTTGTTTTCTATCTTCTTCTATTTGTTGTCCACTGGAATTAATAAAACTGTAATAAAAATCTTTTTTGGCATATGAAAAAAGAGATAATAAAATAAGCGCTAATACTATTTTCAAATCTTTCCTTTATTTTTTCTTTAATTCATACACGTAAGAGAAAATCTCTGCAATTGCCTTATAGAACTCTTCAGGAATTTGCTGTTCAACTTCAATTTGATTATATAAAGCCCTTGCTAATGCAGGGTTCTCAATAATTGGGATTTTATTTTCTCGTGCAACATCTTTTATTTTAATGGCCATAAAATCAATCCCCTTAGCCACAACTACAGGTGCTGAAGTTACTTTTGAATCATACTTCATGGCAATGGCATAATGTGTTGGATTGGTGATAACTACATCCGCATCAGGAACATTACTCATCATTCTCTTCATGGACATTTCCATTTGAATTCGACGAATTCTGGCTTTAATTTGAGGATCCCCATCCATATTTTTATATTCATCTTTTATATCTTGCTTACTCATACGCAATGATTTAAAATAATAAAATCGTGTAAAATAAAAATCTATTATAGCAAAAATAATTATAATAAAGAGTATGGCCGATAAAAAATAGATAATCAGTGTTACCATAGAATCTAAAGAAGCAGGAAGTTCTTTATCCATCAGCGCTAAAATTGAATCCCCTGTAATTAAAAAAAGTATCACCATCACCGTAAATATAATTAACAGTTTAAAGGTTAGTTTCAGAGCTTCCAACCCTTTTTTCAGTGAAAAAACATTTTTTAATCCAGTTATTGGATCAAGTTTTTGCAGATCAAACTTCATTGGAGTCATAATCATTCCAAACTGCATCCAATTGAATGAAAACGTTAAAATAACCACCAATACAAAAACAGGCAAGAGTGCATAGATTGCGGTAGTCACAAGGGTATAAGTAATAGAGTAAAAAACCGTACTGTCCAAATCTTGACCTATAAAACTGTAAACAAAAAGCATCATTTTTTTAATTTGATTGTATGTAAAACTTGAAAAAAATATTAAATATACGGTTCCAAATAAGAGTGTGGCAGCCCCAACAACTTCTGCTGATTTAGGAACATTCCCTTTCTCTTTGGCATCTTGAATCTTCTTCTCGGTGGGTTCTTCTGTTTTGTCATCATCATCAGCCATACATTGTTCCTAAAGTTTAATTAAACTTTATCTCCTATTGGTAAAAGTACTACATTATATTGAATATATGTATAAAATCAACTAAATTTACTGATATAATAATTGGTAAAATTTTCTGCAAATATTTCAAGCCCGAACATCATAAAAAGAAAAATCAAAAGAAATTTCAATTGAAAAGTAATTACAAATGGAGAAAAAGCAGGCATTGATTTTGTTCCATATCCATAATAAACATCCATGATAAATCCAATAAAAAACAGAGGAAATGCAAAGGAAAAAGCAAAAGCAAACATTCTTTTTATCTCTTGAATGGCCAGTTCTATCCCATTATAAGAAAAAACATCAAATGCCCCTAAATGTACCATACTAAAACTCTTCGCAAGCATCAATATTGTCACCTCGTACAATCCTGTTTCAAAAAAAATCAAAATAGCAATAATATACAAAAAGCGACTGATAATTCCCTCATTTGAACCCGTACTTGGGTCAAACATGCTGGACATAGATAGTGCCGTTGCATACCCAATTAAATCTCCAATAATTTTAACGGCAGAAAATACGATATTAAATAAAAATGACGCAACCAAGCCCAATGTAATTTCACTGATTAAGGCTCCAACAAACATCTCTTGCGTTACACTGTTTTGAATATCAATAAAAGGATAGATAAATATGGTTAAATAAAAAGCCAATGCAATCCTAATAGTAGGAGACACAGCCGTATGAGAGAACACTGGCATAAAGGCAATAAATGCAACAATTCGTGCCAGTAAAAGTAAAAAGGTAAAGAGTATACCTTCATCAAGAAGTGATAACAAAGCCTCCATTACATATAATGAGATGATTGCTTAGAGGCTTGTTCGTCTTTACTTGTTAATCTTTCAAGAACTTCACTTGTTGATCGGTGATTTTGTTGCCCTCTTCCACTGTTGTTACTGCTGTCATTATTTGAACTTTGACCTTCTCCACCTTGCATATTAAAATCCAAAGAGAAGTTTGTTTCATCAGAGAAGTTTTTAACCAAGGCAGCTCTTAACACACTTTGATTATCGACAAAAGAGTCTAATGTAGCAGAGTTTGACATATTTAAACTGATGGTCAATCCATTCTCTTTTTCACTCTTAATTAAAACGGCAATTGAACCCAAATGTGTCGGATTCAAATTCATTCTAAATGCGGTCACGGGAGGCTTATAATTTAAGTACATGTTTCGTGCCACATCCGACATCATAGAATTCATCTGTTGTCTTGCTCCAATTATTCTATTCTCAATATTATAGACATTAACTGCAGATATGTTTAATTCAACTGCCGTGTCATCTGTGGCTTTTGACATGGTCGAAGAAACTGCACTGTTTTGTGCCACTACGGCATCAACAGCTTTTGTAATATCTTGTTTTATCATATCTCGACTGACAGATAATTTATTTAAAAAATCTGCTTTTACCTTGTTTTTAAACTCTTCTTCTTTTGAAATAATTTCAACTTCATCTAATCCCAGATCTAAAAAATCGGCACTTTTTTGAATATCATCCACCGAAGTTGCATCTAAAGCCATCTGTTTCCCCACAGAATTTTGAAGCATAGAAGATTCGTTGATGGATTTTTGTTGTGACGTTAAATAGATATTGGTTAATACAGGATCCGTTGAACTTTTAGTGCTTTGAGCAAGAGGATTTGTGGATTTTTGAACCTCTGCACTCTCTTCATCTTCTTTTATGGTAACTTTACTCTGTGCTATTAAGTTATCTAAAAGTGATTTGCTCTCTTGTTTGTTTTCAACTGTTTTTGTGGTTTCAGGTTTTAACTTTTCTAAACTTTCTTTTGAAACATTCAGAGGTTTTGTATCACTCTGTGATCCGATTTTTGCTAACTCTTCTGCCACTTTTGTATTAACAGGCTTACTTGAAGTAACTTCAGGAACCGTAGATGTTTTGCCTTTTTCTAAAACAGGCACACTCTCTTTCATCACAGAAGCAGATGTTTCTGTTTTTACTTTTACATCTTCGGGTATGGTTTTATTTTTTGCATCTTCTGTTTTGTCATTTTCAATTTGTTTGTTGGCTTGTTTCACCATAGCGTCTAATAAATTGTTCTCTTTTTTATTTTCACTCTCTTTTGGTTGAATTTCATCAGGACTATTTTTAAGCACTTGATTATTATTTTTTACCTCTAAAGTCTCATTTTTTACGCTTATATTTGAATCACTTTTATTGGGAACGGCTGCACTCTCTTTGCTTTGAGTATTCACAGGAACTTCAGCCGTTTGTTTCACTGTTTCATTAATGACTTTCTCACCTTTAGAAACCGAAACATTCACTTGAGCTGTTTTTACTTGATCACTGTTTTTACTCTCTTGATTGGTTGAAGCACTCTCTACAACGGTTTTGATTTCATCCTTAGGTTGCATTATTGCTTGTTCAAGTGATTTATCCACTGAAACAGCTGTTTTTTTATCTTTAGGTATCTCTTGGGCGGATTCATCTTGAGTTTTTTGATTCGTTTTTGTCTCTTTGTTCTCTTCTGTTTTTGTCTCTTTTGTCTCTTGAACTGGTGAGTTGGTTTTTACCTCTTCTGGTTTCACTTCAGTGGCAATTTCAGAAACTTTTGGTTGAATCAATATATCTTTGGTTACATCTGTTTTTACTTTTAACGGCAACTCTTTATCTTTTTCAACATCACTGCTATTTGCTTCTTTTAATGAAGGCTCTTTCGTACTCAAATCATCTGTTAAAGAAGGCTCTGATTGCGAAGTTTTAGGCTCAAGCGTTGTGCCTGTTGTAGTAGGAGTATCTTCTTCTAAAGAGCTCATCTCTTCTTTGTTTTCCATTGAACTGTTTGCATCTATTATCATTCTATCCAAAAGTGAAAGCGTCGGATTCTCTTTACTCTTTTTTTCTGAAGTTACCTCTTTTTTTGCAGTATCACTCTTATCAGAAGTT
Source organism: Marinarcus sediminis (SeqCode) (assembly GCF_048571275.1). Classification (GTDB taxonomy): domain Bacteria; phylum Campylobacterota; class Campylobacteria; order Campylobacterales; family Arcobacteraceae; genus Marinarcus; species Marinarcus sediminis. The sequence continues at coordinate 1,452,036 of NZ_CP182357.1, read as the reverse complement.
TTTATCTTTGTTGTATCTTGTTTTGTCGGAGTAATGACTTCACTTGCAGAAGCTTCAGCTTCTTGCTCTGGCTTTGTTAACCCACTCAACATGGAATCAAACAACGATGGTTCGCTTTTGACCTCTTTGGTTGTTGTGCTTTGTTTTGCAGTAGTGTTTTTTGACTCTTGAGCTTGAGTGGTTAAAAAACTCATTTCCTTAGTCATTGGTTATCCCTTTAGAATATCTATGGTTTGAGTATCCATTGTTTTTTGTGTCGTAAAAGCAGATACATTCGCTTCATACGATCGCATTGCTTCTATTAAATCTACCATCTCGATTACGGGATTTATATTGGGGTAAGCAACATATCCATCCTCATTGGCATCGGGATGCTCAGGTTCATACTTCATAACAGGTTCATTTTTTGCATCTACAATCTCTTTTATACCCACGCTACTTAGTGGTTTTTGAGATATATTTTGTTGATTGTTTAATCCCTTATCTGAGTTTGAATTGTTTTTTTGTTGTTGGTTTAATAAAATCTCTTCAAATATAACATTTTGTTTTTTATACGGTCCACCTTCAGCTGTATGCGTTGTTTGTGCATTGGCAATATTTGCACTGACAACATTGATTCTTGTTCGTTGTGCACCCATTCCAGATGTTGCAATATCGTAACCATCAAAAAGTGACATCAGCTGATCCTTTCTTATACTTGCATTCGCATAATCTCTTTATATGCGCTTAATGCTTTATTTTTAACTTCTAACGCCAGTCTCAAACTCAATTCCGCTTCTTCAATTTTTTGAACGGCTCCTTGCAGATTGGTCACTTTACCTGTTGCAATGCCTTCCATTGCATCATAGGCATCAACTTGAGTCTTATTGACTGAGCCAATGGCATCACTCAACATTTTTTCAAATGAATCGCCAGCAACTGGCTTCGTAGTATCTTGGGTTAAACTTGTTTTTCCAAGATTTATACTGTTTGCAATTTCTGAAATATTCATTTAAACTCCTCTGTCTTAATTTGTTGCCGCATCTTGAATGGTTAAATCCGTCAATAATGCATCAATTTTGTCTGCGTTATGTTTAAACTCTAACTCAGCTCGTTTATTATCTAAGCTAAACGTACTGATAATCAAAGAGAGCATAATATTCGAAATGCCCTTTAGTATTATTGTAATCGCAATAATACTAAAAATCATCTCTATGGGAGTGAACAAATCCGCATTCACTACAAAAAAAATAAGTGTTCCAAAAAAACCCGTTGCGATATACAATTTAAAAATACCGCTATTGATTATGCTTTGAGAGAATCTTTCAACTACCAAGACCGTTCTCTTTTCACTCTGGCATAAAAAGTATATGAATCAAATTGTTGTGTCACTTTTTTTAATCCCTAATTTATATTCATTAGCAAAGCATCAATAACCGAGTTTAACTCCAACGTCACTTTGTCATGTGTAAATTCACAAGCGAACAATTTTCTAAGACGACCTGTTGTTGAAATACTCTCAGATGACGATACATTACCTATATATTTTATCATAAAATCCGAATTCAATCTATTTTTTTGGGCCAAATTTTCTAAAGATTTTGAAATTGTAAGCCCAATATTGTGGGTTTTTGTATGATTAAAGCATAACATAAGCGAACTTTTATCTTTGGACAACATTTTCATTAAAGCATAGACATCTGTTAAAGCACTGGGATCCGTGGTAGTAAGAGCTAAAATATTATCGGAAATATTGAGAAATTCTTGGACATAATCATTTAAACCTGCCCCTGTATCAACAATTAAAAAATCAAATTCATCCAAATCTAACGTGTCTTGAACGATACGTGAAAGCACAAATGAGTTTGAATGATTGGAATATTTATATCCGCTTTTTCCAGCAAGCAATGAAAGATTTTCATACGGAGTTGGAAGAATCACTTCTTTTAATGTTGCTTTGGCATCAATATAATCAAACAGAGTATATTGAGGTTTTACATTGAGTAATACTTGCATATTGGCCAATCCAATATCTGCATCGATGATAGCAACTTTATACCCTTTTTGAGAAAGAAGGTAAGAAATATTCGCAGTAAATGTTGATTTTCCTACCCCACCTTTTCCAGAAGTAATGGTAATTAATTTTGTTTTAGAATTTGAATTAATAGTGCGTTTTGATTGAGTCATATTGACAAGTTTTGAAGCTTGTGCTGAAATGGAATTGAACAAAAATTATCTCCTATGACAACTTCTGTTCATAAAACATTCAATTAAAAAAGAGGAGTCAGACACAATCAAATCATCGGGGACATTCTGCCCAATTGAAAAGTATGTAATTGATTTTTTAGTTTTATGCGCAAAAGATATTAAGTTACCGAAACTTCTTGTCTCATCCAGTTTGGTAAAGGTTAAATAATTAATGCCCAATCGTGAGTAGTTATTATATATCTCTTGCAAATCGGTTTGTTTCACATTTGCAGGCAAAACAAGCACCTTTTCAATAGGTAATTCATCAACCTTGACTTGATACTCATTGATCAATTCAATTTTATCTACATCGTATTGACTGCTTCCTGCGGTGTCTATAAATATGTAGTTACAATCTTTTAAACGCAAAAGAGCCTCAATCAAATCTTCAGGTTTTTTAACCACTTCTAAAGGCAATCGCATAATATTGGTATACGCTTGCAATTGCTCAATGGCACCGACTCTAAATGAGTCAAGCGTTACAATACCAACTTTATAATTTGAACTCATTTTATACGCATATCGAGCTGCCAGTTTTGCAATGGTTGTTGTTTTTCCTACACCCGTAGGTCCAACCATCATAATGATTTTTCTTTGATGTTTTCGCAAAGGATCTTCATGTTTTATGGGAATAATTCTTCTTAAAATCAATTTGAAAAAATCATTTATTTTTTTAGGATTTGATTTCATTGCCACAGGAAGTTGTCTGATGGTTTTTTTCATAATGGTATACGTCATCTCTTGATCAAACTCATTTTGTTCAAATAACGAATACATGTCCACAAATTCAGGTGGTATCGTTAAATCATAGAGTTGGCTTTTGGGATCCCAAATCGATTTTTGTACCTGTTCAATGGCATCTTGCATTTTAAGAATTTCTTCTCTAAAATCATAAAATTTAGCTTGAAATTCCGTATCTTTTCTCGGGTCTTTTACCACTATTTTACTGGTATAAGATTTATCTTTTTTATTTTTTTCTGTCTCAATGGCCACAATCACTTCATACATATTTTTACTCGAATTTGAAGCATCCGAAATTTTTTTTGTTGAAATAACAATGGCCTCTTCACCACACTCTCTTTGAGCATTTTGGAGTGCAATACTGGGTGTTTCACCTAAAAAAGAGAGCATATTCATTGTAATCTACCATCTTTATATATTTTTTCTATTTTTCCATCATCTCTTTTGATTCTAATATATTCATCATTCTCATAGATCACTTTTCCATTCTTTTCTATTTGTAACGAACCAAAATCAAAAACAACCGACTCTTTTTTATATACTTTTACATCATTATGACAAAGAATTGACCCTTTTAATATGAAGTGTAAAGTAACGTATGTATCATTATTTAAATCAGTTAATGTAAGCGGTATACAATGATTGGGTTGAGAGACATTTTTAGCCATCAAATCTGTAATTAAAACTTTTTCATTGTACCCTATCTCATTTTTTGCAACCAACAAACTTGCAGCATTAAGATACAGAGAAAAGCTCAACAGAAAAAATATTATCTTCAAATAAAACTTAAGCTTTAATTTCAAAAATATTTCCTCCAGTTTGAGCAGTTAATTCATCTACAATCTCTTTGTACATCTGTTTTACAGGTAAAACAATTGAAGCCAATTTGCCATTTAAAGCATATAACTCTCTTAATTTTGCTTCAAGATTATCTACTTTATCCCGATATATATTCACATCCACACCATTTTTCATGACATTGACAAGTTCGGTATTGAGTTTTGTCTTTAATTCCACAATGGTTTCCATATACTCTTGTTTGATTTCATTGCGTTCAAGAAGTTTTTCGTGATTGGCCAGTTTAATATCTTCAATATCATCATTAATTGACTGTTTTAATTTTTCAATAATTTCAATCATTTCGTTTACAGTGGTTTCTATCATTTGTTATTCTCGCTTAAATATTTATATAACATATCGCTGATACCTAATGTCCCACTTGAAGTTTGTGCAATGGTATCGGTATACATTCCTTTTATAATATCTGCCCCCGTACCTTCACCTGCAATAGGAGTTGATTTCAATGAAATTTCCATGAGTTGCTGAGTAAAAAATGATTCAAAATCATCACATACTTTCTTTAAACTCTCATCCGTTTTAATGCTGTTTGCATTGATGTTTTTATATCCATCGGTCTGATATTTTGATTTATCAATATAGTTGGCTTCTAAATTCATTGTTCTATCCTATCGAAGAAATTTTCTTCATTTAAAATATCATTGCTTGTATTTTGAGCATAAAACCGCATTTCAACTCTTCGGTTTTCTGCTGGATTATTACTTTTGGGTTGATACGATGCAAATGCCGATACTTTTAATTGTGCAGGGTCAATTCTATTTTTAATCAACTCTTTAACAACAGAAACAGCCCTTAAAGCTGAAACGTCCCAGTTGTCTCTTGGTATTGTATCACTGGTATACATATTTCTTGATGTATGTCCCATAATTTCAATATTATAAATCTGTGGCATTGTCCGAATAACACGAGCAATTTTCCGAATAAATGATTTTGCTTCATCTCGGGTGATATTATATTCACCCTCTTCAAACATCAAGGTTGAAGGAATATCCAACACAAACTCATTCTTGCCTTGTATGAGTTGTATCTGTTGGTCTTGTTGTGCCGTATCGTTTGCCACTTGAACTATCTGATCCACTTCATCAACGACCTCTTGATTGTCGCTTGATTCAACAATATCTTTGTTCTCATTTGCAGTTGGACTGTCCGAATGTTTTTCAGAGTGATCAATGACCGTATCATTATCATCTAAAAAACCCATTGCTTTTTTCATGATGTTGAAATACTCTTCAACTTTCTTTTTGTCCATAACTGCCATAGACAAAAGCAAAATAAAAAAGGTTAAAAGCAGTGACATTAAATCACCAAATTGTACTAACCAACCTGGAAGACATTTTGGACAATCAGGACATTTGTTTTTAGCCATTTTTTATCTTTTTATTCAATTACTTCAACTAAAGCCGCATTTAGCCTCATTTTGATGTTACCAATAGATTCTTCCGCCGCAATCATTGAAGCACCATTAATGATAACCTCACATGATGCCACTTCAAGTGAGTGTTTTTGAGTTAATTTACTCTCCATAACACCCGCAAACAGCGTTCCAATAAGAGCTCCATACAATGTTGTTAATAAAGCAACTGCCATTGCCGGACCAACAGAAGCTGGGTCAGAAAGGTTTGCAAGCATCGCAACCAAACCAACAAGTGTTCCAATCATTCCCATAGATCCAGCCGTACCACCAATGTTTCCAAACATTCCAATCATGGTATTGTGTCGTTTTTCCATGTGTTCAAGTTTTGTTTCCAATAAAGGAACCAAAACATCGGGTTTTATTCCATCAACAAGCAGTTGAAATGCCTCTTTAAAAAAAGGGTTATTCTCTTCTAAAACTTTTTGCTCAACATGCATAACCCCATGCTTTTTAATCTCAGTCGCATAAAAAATGATTTTTTCTACCAACTCAGGTAACTGCTCAAAAGAGACGGATTTCATAGCAACTTTCATAGCTGAAGTCATTCTTTTTAAATCCGATACTTCAAATTGTCCCGCAGTAACAGCAATGGTACCACCAATAACAATAATAACAGAAGGAATATCAACATAAGGAATAAAACCTACTCCTCCTAATACAATGGCCAAGACAATAAATGCCCAACCAGCGAATAATCCTCCTGCTGTACTCTTATCCATATTTAGTTACCCAATCCAATTTGACTTAATCGGGTCTGTTCATTCCCAATACTTTTTATTTTTAACCCAAATTTTCCCTCAACAATAACGGCTTCACCCTCACCAATTTTGATTCCATTGACTAAAATTTCTAAAGGTTCATTCACCATTTGTTCTAACTCAATTATCTCTCCAATATCCCATCTTAGAATATCTTTAAGTAAAAAAATTTTTGTTCCAAGCCGAACACTGAGTTTTAATTTGATATCAAACAGAAGTTTTAAATTGGTAATTGAGTCTTCACCTAAAAGCGACAACAAACTTGAAACGTGTTCATTAACAGGAGCGGAAACTTTTCCCATAGGTGATGGAGTAGATGAAGCAGAAGCCGATGGAGCAGCCGCTTCTACTTGAGGTTCTACCCCACTTATTTCATAAATAAAAGGCAATATACCCTCATCAAATGCGATTAATACGGGAAGTTTCTCATCTTCCATATTAACGCCAAATTTGAAAATGTTTTCTTTGTCTTTAAACTTCTCAGCACCAACAATTTCACTGCCCAATGATTCAAATTTAACGGTACCTAAATCTTCATACCCTTGTGCATTTACAGACGTTGTGATACTTCCACATATATTGGCTACAATTTCATTAACTGCATCAGCAACTTCATCATCAATATGCTCTTTCAGTTCACCCATGCCACCTAACATTAAATACTCAAATTTTCCAGCAGAAATAGTAGGTATATAAAACGCCCATTGAGAGGACAAGGTTTTAAACTCAAATTTGACATTGACTTCAATAGCTTGAGAAGACTCATACTCTTTTGGATCAACTTTTGAAGTCTCTTCAATTGAAGTTTTTTTTGATAATAGTTGCTCTAGAGTATTTGATAACTCTTCTTTTATGATATTTGATAAATCAGATGCCAAACATTAACCCTTTTTACTTATTATTCTCTTCCATAGCGGCCAATAATTGAGCTTTAATTCTCATCATATCTTCCGTTGGATATTTATTTTCTACGTTTCCTCGTGTCACTTTTACAAAGAAATCTTGAGAACTTTTATTGTAACCAAATCTTACATTGTCTAATATAACTTCGTTACTCTCTGTGGTAATTGGATTGGTTGTGTTATTTTTATGCTGTTCATTGGGATCAACTTTTTGATCTTCATTGGTTTCTTGAACTTTTTGAGTTTTAGCAATTGCGTTCACTTTTGCTTGATCAATTTCAGGTATTCTTCCTATATCCATAATAGCCTCCTTCGATTGTGCATGTTTTATATCATTATACCAAAAAAAATTTAAAATTAATAAATTTTCTTATTATCGAGCAAAATTCTCACTCTCTTATAATGATTCCATAAAAACATCCAAGTTCTTAATATCAAAATCAATTAAGGTATCGGTATAGGGGTGCGCAAAAAACTGTTTTGCACTGTTGATTTTTAACTCTTGAACCAATTGCACACCCGTTAAAAAATTCGCTCCACTGTCATTTAAAAGTGCTTTAATAAAAGAAATTTGTAACGATGCTTCTTCATATTTTCCAGATTCAAGCAATGCAGCAACCATCATGTAAAGAGTATATTTATCTTGAAGTTTATATTTTTGTTGTAAATATTCTAAAATATTGATGGTTGCTTGGGAATTATTATTGTGCAGTAAATCCAATGCTTTGGTTCTTAAATATGAGGGAGAATAGTAATCATCGATATTAAATTCTGCTTTATCAAACATCGCCAATCCTTTTAAAACATCTACATAAAAGTTTGTAATAATTAATGAACCTTCTAAAAAATTGTCATTCAATGTCAAAGGGATGGTATCTTGTAATCTTGAAACATAGGCATAACTGTTTTCGCCACTTTTTCGAATAACCAAATGCATGAGATATACTAAGGGATCTTTGTAATTCAGTGTAAACAGATCCTCATTACCATTGAGTTTTTTTCCACTGTTTAACTTTTCGATAACTTGTAAAGCATTATGTAAAATCGTACTTGAGTACCCATGAGGTTTTTCACTTACGTCTGCTTTTTGATTAATAAACTCTTTGTACAATGTTTGTCCAAAATATTTATATAATCCTTGTTTAGAAGTAATGTTCGTCTCTATATATTTTTCATCTTTAACTTCCATATGCATTATTTTTGCACAAATCAGTGTCATTACTGCATAGAGTTTGTTTCCAGGATTAAGTTTATATGATTTATTAAAGTATTTATACGCATTATTATAATCACTGATTTGAGCATACGAAAGTGCTAAATTGTAGTAAATATAAGATTTTGTATCTTCATTACGAATGAGATTTTGTAATTTTTGTACTCGAATAATAGGATCCATTTTAATTAAATTAATAAATTTTGCATTATATTTAACCATGTTTTCTAAGCTTTGTAAATTTTGCGCCGAGTTAAAAATAAACCCTTTAGAAGAGTCATAAATAATCTCCTCTTTATCCGAAAATACAAACGGTGCAAAATAAAAAATCATATTGATTTTTCTCTCTAGGCTGTAGTTTGTAACAAAATCCAAATACTCTTTGGTAGAGTATTTATAAGGATTAAAAGTGATGAGAATGGGCATATCTCTATTGATTAAAAAATGATTCTTTCTTTCATCCAATATGGTCAAATGCTCTTGCAATTTTGTTAAGTTATTTGATTTTAAATCTCGATAGACCATAAACCATAAAATGGTATCGATTCTTTTTTCATCCAGCGCATCTTTATAGGCTCTTTCTAACAAAGCCTCTGATTTGGAATAATCATTTAATTTCAGATATATAAGCCCTTTTTTTAAATCCATTGGCGATTTCATGGCATCTAAAACTTTTAATGCACTTTTGTAATCTTTTAATAAAATAAAAGTATCCGCCAGCATTCTTTTGGCATCTTCTGGCAATATTTTGTTCTTTTTTGCTGTAAATATGATGGATTCTAAGTATCTTTTTTCATTGGTAATTTTATACAAATAGTATGATGCACTCATAAAAGAGTAAGGATTGTTGTAAATTGCCTCTTCAATATTATAAATTTGTTTCAAATAAACGGTGGCATTGTGATATGAATTGAGCTTATAATAAGCAATTCCAATATTTAAAAAAGAGGGGATTTTTAACACTTCTGCTGTATTTTTTAAAATTTTAATGGCCTCTTCATACTCACCTTTTGTTAAAAGCAGTACGGCTTTATTAAAATCAACTTGAAGTGCAAAATTGGTCTGTTTTTTCTTTAATTTGTCATAGGTAAAAATAATATTGGGTTGAGATTCAAGGGTATCGCCCTCTTGTGCATGTAAAAAGATGGTCAGTAAAAGTGACAGCAGTATGAACAGTTTCATAAAGTTTTCTCACTATACCATGGTATGTATTTGGGCATATAACTCATCACACCTGGTTTCCAGAACATCCACTTTATGTCTGAGTTCTGAATTTTCAACTCTTAACTTTTGCAAATCCGTTCTTGCAACTTGTAAATTGTCATGCTTTGACTCTAAAGCCGACAAACTTCCTTTGATTTTTTGCTCATAATTCTTTTTCAAATCTTCGAGTTTTGTTTTTTCATTCTCCAGAATACTCTTCTCTTCGTTAACTTTTTTATATAAACTTCGATATACATTCATACTTGAAAAAAAATATAAAACTAAAATGCCAAGAATTGTAAGTAATAAAAAGTTTTCCAAATATAGCCCTTATAGACAAACAGATAGAAAAAATTCTATCTGTTTGTAAAATAAAATTATCGTTTTAAGTTAATTAATGTATTTAACAACTCATCTGAAGTTGTAATTGATTTTGCATTGGCTTCAAATGCTCTTTGAAAGACCATTAAGTTAACCAAACTCTCACTTAAATCTGCTTTACTTAACTCTAAATTTTTTCCAACAACATCTGCTGCTTTTGAGTTATTTGTACTGTAAATTGGATCTCCAGATTCATTGCTTTTTGCGAATAAGTTGTCACCAATAGGATTTAACCCTCTGTTGTTATTAAACATGGCAATTGCAATTTGACCAATGGCAAACTCTACTCCATCTTGTTTAATGGTAATCAACCCTGTTCTGTCAACAGAAAATTCACCAAATGCAGTATCTGAAATACCCAAAGTATCCAATCTTAACTGCAAAGAGTCTTTTGAAGAAGTTTGATCAATTGTATTAATCATTTCCATAAATTCTGCACCTGCACCCTCTCGTCCACTGTGAGTTGCATTTTTTTCAATAATTCCAACAGGAACAGCTGTTTCATTTAAAACACCATTGAATTCTACATCAAAATTTGAGTCTTTTGTTTTAATGACCAACGCATTATTAATCACTTCTGCTTTTATGTACAATGAAAGTTCCGGATCACTATTAATATCTGAAGCCATTGTTGTTATATTGGTAATGCCATCTGTCCCTGATGCAAATGACCAACTTATAGGTCCAGAAGCTGGAACAGTTACATTGGCTTGCGCATCTTTATCCCAAATGGTCACTTGATAATCAAAGTCCGCTCCTGCACTTAAAGTAGTTGTAGAGGGTGTCATTGTAAATAAATCTGTAGGAAGAAATACATCTCGTTGTTTCCCAGTAACAGCCATTGAGAGAGCATCTCTTACAGATTTTAATGCACCCAATCCACTTCCTGCTTCTGCATTAACACCATCTGCGGTTAAAATGCTCCCATTGATCTCTGTGCTTCCTTTAATGGTTACTACACCTGAAACAATAAATGACTTACCAGGAATCAAAGATTCAATTTTTAATACCCCACTGTTAACATCTGTAGTAGCAGTACTCTCAGCATGAGGTGATGCGGCTTTAACCGTGTAGGCTTTGATACCTGGAATTGCTCCAGTAATCTTATCGGCAAGTTTTTTCATTGTGATTTCATATGATGTATCAAATTGTTGACTATAAGGTACCCCATCAATGTAAACACGGATAGAATCCGATGTGGTTGCTAAGTTACCATTTGCTTGGTCATCAAAATCAATATAGGTGGTTTGTGCAACAGCGGTAGCAGAAGCCCCATCAGGATCCTCTTGATATTTTTGCAATGCAGTGGCATAGGCTTTTTGTAACTCTTCAATGTCAGAAATTTTTCCAGATTCAGTGTTATATCCTGCCCCTGTAAATACTGTAGAAGAATCTCCCTTAGCAGTTTTATTATAATCTGTTGTTTTTGCACTGATTGTCTCAACATAGGTATCATGATTAATAATTTTCGAATGAACCAATTTTGTGTATGCATTGGTATAATTTGTAATATTTGGATTGGTGGTAGTAACGTCAGCATCGGTATCAATTTTACTCATGACCCAACCTTGCACTTCGTTACCGTTTGCATCTTGCAATGTTCCATTGTCCCCCATTCTCAAATTTCCCGCTCGGGTATAATAGGTTTCAGAGGTTCCACCACCGTTTTGTTTATCGGTTACGGATAAAAAACCATCACCTTGAAGTGCCACATCATATGCCACTCCAGTTGGTTTAAGACTTCCTTGTTCAAAGATTTTTTCTGCATCAAGAACTTTAGACCCTTTCCCAATTTTATCTTGATACATTTGATCTGCAAAAGCAATTCTTGATGATTTGTATCCAACAGTATTTACATTCGCAATATTATTTGCCTCATTATCCAATGCTGCTTGATGAGAAGCTAATCCGCTAATTCCGGTCCAAAGTGCACCAATCATAATAAATCCTTTTAAAAAGACAATAACGTCTTATAATTTAGAATACTTTTCATATTCAAGTATCAATATTTCATTAAATACTGATATTTAAATATCACACACCTACAACTTATTTTTTAAGTTGTATGGCTATATTTAAAAATTCATCTGCAGTTGTAACAGACTTAGAGTTTGATTCATAGGCTCTTTGAAAGGTCATTAAATCAACCAAACTCACCCCTAAATTTGAGTTACTCAACTCCAATGCTCCACTGACAACTTTTGAAGCATACGCTGCATTAATAGGAGCGCCAGAAGCATTTGTTGAAGTGTATGATTTATCCCCATGTGGGATTAAAGAGGATTCATCTTTAAAAGCAACTGTAGGTATTTTCCCAACAGCATATTTATTGTCCCCTTGAACCATATATATTACACCGTTAACAATTTCTGCTGTACTGAATTGATTGTCAGAAATACCCAATTCTGTTAAATTTAATTGCAAATCGGTTAAGGCATCTAAATCCATTACCACATCTGTTGTTGTTGTTCCAGGATCAGGGATACCAATGTTTGTTTCAATTCGATTCAGTGTCGCATTGGCTGCTGTCATGGCTGTTTCAAGTGCCGCATAACTTGAATCTAAAGCAGCTTTTCCACTCCCAACAACTGCATCCGTTGAGGCAATCGTATAATACTCTTGAGCATTAATCAATGGCGTATTAATATTAATATTCTCTCCTGGGACCAATGTGTTAATGGTTAACGCCCCTGTTACTGGATCAAATGAAGCATCTTTTATGCCCAATGTTGAAGATAACTTTTCTGCAAATAATTGCATGGTTGTAACTGCATCGGTATCAAATTGTTGTGATATTTTACTCGTTCCAATCATAATACTGATAGAATCGTTGGCAGTTGTTAATTTTGTAGCATAATCAGCAAATGTCGCTACTGTGCTTTGATTGGTAGAAGCTACTCCTGCATTTGCGGAGTTAGCAGCATATGAAGCCAATTTATTTCTGTAATCAACTTTTAAAAGCTCAATATCAGCTATTTTTGATGAAGATGTTTTCGTCACTCTTCCTGTTACTCCATCAACATTGTCACTTGCAGTTGCGTTATAGTTTGATGCTTTTACATTAATACTTTGAACATTCGTTGGTGTTTCAATGGTTTGTGATGCCATGAAATGTGGATAGTCTTTATTAATAACCATGTTTCCAGTCACAACAGCGGGGTGTCCTTGAACAGGCAAACCTGTTGAAGTTAAAAGTTTTCCATTGACACCTATTTTAAAATCACCTGCTCGTGTAAAAAGTTTTTCATCATTTATAGCATCGTAACTTATAAAATAACCTTTCCCATCAATTAACAAATCCAAATTATTATCTGTAATTTTAGTACTGCCTTGTGTAAAATCTTTTTGAACTTGTGTTGCAGACGTTCCTTTTCCCATACCATTTTGATACAGCATATCTGTAAAAGAGAGTCTATCCGATTTATACGCAACTGTATTAACATTGGAAATGTTATTTGATTGGACATTTAAGGCTTTTTGAAATGCATCTAAGCCTGAAATTCCATTGTATAATGCACTGATCATAATAGGCTTCCATCCAATATTCGTGTAATATTGTTATACTGTAAAAGAGTTGGCTCATTTGCATAAACAATTTTATTATCTTCTGTTAACCCTAATATTTCATAGGCTTCTACGTTAAGCGTACCATCTTGAGACATAACAGAAGAAACCCTAAATTGTTTATCCATACCCGTATCTGACTTTTCACCATTTTCAACAACTTGTCCAATAATATTTGCGGCACTGGCAAGTGCTGTTTGTGCGAAAGAAGTTTGTAAAGATTTCATCGCATCAATGGTTGCATTATTGGTTTCAATATTTGACATTTGCATTTGATTGGTCAACATTTGTGCAGAATCCATTGGTTTTGTTGGATCTTGTTGTTTTAACTCTTCTAACATCAATTTCAAAAAGTCGGTATTGGTTAATTTATCATTACTGATTGCACTTGTATACGAATTTCCATTTGAATCAACTGCTGTGCTTGATTGTACTGTATCTACTGCCATAATAAACTCCTTAAATCATTTCTTCTTCAAAAAAGTATCTAACAACGTTATCTGAATCCATTGCATCTTGAACTCTCACTGCTAGTCTTTCATCCATTACAATAATATCGCCTGTGCCAATAATTCTTGTATTTACATATATATCACCACCACTTCCTGCATATTTATCCAAAGATATAATATCTCCTTCACTCAGATTTAAAAAATCTTTTACAGTCAGTTCAGCATTACCAAGTATTACATCGACAACAATTTCTGTGTCAACTAATAAATCATAATCTCTTTCAGTAATATCTACCATTATGTCTCTTTTTATACTATTAATCTAAAAAAATTATAACATAAACATAATCGTACTATTTAGGAAAAAAATAACAATATAAGTGAATTTATAACAATATGTGGATTATTAATCTAATATTAATAAAAGGATAAGTATTAAAAAACAGAATCAAGTGATTCGAGCATTGAGTTCACTTTGGCTTCAATGTTACCGTCAAAATTTCCCAAATCACTGGCGATAACTACTCCACCTGCTGTTACGTTCACATCTTCATGCAGTTCAACAAATGAATCAAGTTTGAGTTGATCTTTTAAAAGCAGATAATCTTTGGGATTTAAGTGTATTTGTATTTTTGAAGCCGTTTTGACTTTATTGAGTAAATTCTTAATGGTCTCTTTTGCAATCAAAGAGGAGTTTTCACTCACTTCAATGGATATGATCTTTTTGGCAATAGACATGGATGTTTTTAATATTTTACTCTCCATTTGAAATGTCGCTTGTTCAAAAAAAGCAGCATAATGTTTTAAATCCTTCAAAGCATCCACAATTTGTTTGTCAAAATCTCTGCCTTTGACGCCATCATTTTCTATATTGGAAACTTTTTCTTCAATGGATTGCATTTGTGCTTTTAAGTTACGCAGTTCTACAAGTACGGGATCAACATTGCCATTAATTGAGCGATCGTTTAATGTGGCAACTTGTTGCATCTGTTCATTTTGAGCAGCATAATCTTCATTGAGAAAGGTTCCTAATTGATACGCTTGTAATGGCTTGGTCTCATCCTCTTTTTTGCTTTTAACAATTGTGGCATTTGAGTATACGTTATTTCTTTCCATTATTCATCCATCTCTCTGTCAATGACACCCTCTTCAATGAGTTTTTGGGCAGCATCAAGCATTTTTCTTTGTGCAGCTTCAATATCTTTAATTTTAACTTTTGTCATCATCTCAAACTCTTCTAAGAATCGGTCTCTTGCTCTTTGACTCATTGAGGTCGTCACTTTTTCCAAATCTTCTGCAGTTGCAGACTTCATCGCAACCGCAACATCCGTCGTTTCACAATTTTGTAAAATTTTCATAATATAATCTTGATCCAAATTTAATAGATCTTCAAATACAAACATATTCTCTTTTATTTTTGTTGCCAAAAGAGTATCGACCCCATTGATATTTTTTAAAATGTCTTGTGACTTTGGACCCAATCGGTTTAACATATCGGCAACGACTTTAACCCCACCTACATCTACAATAGATGAGAGTAATGACTCCAATTTCTTTTCTAAAATCAGTGAAACGGTTCGTACAACATCCGGCGATACATCTTTAATGGTTGCCATTTGCATGGTTACCTTAACTTTAATGTCTTCATCAAGTTGCATAAGAACCTCTGCCGCACCAGGTGCTTCCATGTGTGCTAAAATAACTGCAATGGTTTGAGGCGATTCATCTTTAATAAAGTCTGCAAGTTGCTTTGGATTGATGGCATCTAAATATGAGAAGGCTTGTGATGCCAATTTGATTTTTGATAATCGGGATAAAACATCATCGGCTTCACCTTTACCCAAAGATTTATATAAAAGGTCTTTGGCATACTCATATCCCCCAGAACTGATAAAACCACTGGTTTTAATAAAAACATGGAACTCATTTAATACGGCTAATGCCGTATATTTATCAATTGTTTTGAGTTGAGTAATGGCTGTTGAAATGTCTTCAACATAGTGTTTGGGCAAATATTGAAAAATCTTTACGGTAGCACCTTCTCCAATGAGGACGCAAAAAATTGCGACCTTCTCCATCATTGGCATGCCCTTTAAGGTCTCTTTATACTCGTCGTCAAGAATGTCCATCTATTTACGCCTTTTGATTCTTAGCTGCTTGTCGCAACTTCATTTTTGCATCACCTTCTGATAAAAGCATCTCTATCATATGTGCAATCTCTTCTGGTTTGTCATTGACTTGTTTATCTAATTCATCAACCAATACTTCAAATTTAGCACCCGCTTCTTCGTCCATGCCCTCAATGTTATTTAAAATTTGACTTCTGACTTTTGCTTTAAGCCTTCCGTGTGCCGTCTGCTCATCAAATTGATTTTCATAATCTTTAATAATTTGTCCGTCATCATCAACCACATTACCTAAAGAATCAATTTTTTTCCCTCTCTCATCAAAAACAACCACATCATTACTTGCAATAAACTTTTTATAAAAAACAAAAAGAATAATGGATGCAATAAAATATTGAATATATTCACTGAACTCTTTAAGAATACTTTTAATTAAAGAGACCGTATCTTGTGATTCACTGATGACTTCACCATTGGCATTAACAACACCACCTTCTGAACTCATAGCAACTCCACTGGTTAAAAATTTAAAATCTTTCACCGTAATTTTATCACCTCTTGCCTGACTGTATCCAATGGTGTCTTGAACCACTGCAATTAAAGATTTGATATACTCGTCTTTGTTTTCAACATCTTTTAATACCGCTGAATCAAAAGTTACAGCTGCACTGACTCTGTTGACTGTTGCATAGGCATTATCTTGCTGACTGATAATTTTTTTAGATATTTCATAATTGATAATATTTTTGGTATCTTCTTTAGAACTTGCACTTCCACTGTTCCCTGATGAAGTATCACCATTCTCAATATTAGATTGAACACCAGGTGCACCACCAGTTTGTTCTGACATTCCTTTGGATTTAGCGCTGCTCTCTGTTATCTGTTGACTTCTTATGGTTCCTTCTGGATCATAAATCTCTTCTTGAACATCTTTTTTGATAAAAGCCAAATCAACGGAAACTCTTGCAACAACTTTACCTAAACCAACAATAGGTTCAAGCAAAGCAATGATTTTTTGTTCAAAATCTTTTTCAACTTTTTGTTTATACTTATCTTGCATTCTGACTTTTGAACCATCAATCTCATCTTTAGAGTGTTCCAATAAAGAGCCATCTTGATCTATTAATTTAATGTTCTCCGATGTTAAATTTGAGACTGCTGAGGCCATAAAATTTTTAATTCCATCAATTTGATTTTGCGTCAAATAGACACCAGGTTTAATTGACAATACAGCAGATGCCGTTGGCATTGTAACTCTTTCTGTAAAAATAGTATCTTTAGGTATCGCAATTTTAACATTGGCTTTTAATACTCCAGAGAGTGATTCTAACGATCGAGATAACTCTCCTTCAAGTGCTCGTAAATATTTGATTTTATTTTCAAAGTTTGTTGTACCCAAAGAAGATTTTTCAAAAAGTTCCCACCCTGCATGTTTACTTGTTGCAGCTTCACTGGTAACCAATTTGATTTTTGCAATATTAATGAAGTCTTTACTGGTTTTCAATGAAAGCGTATTGCCTGAACCAATGATCGAAAAAGGAATCCCTGAAGCTTCAAGTTCACTGCTTGCTAACATCACTTGATTTTTTGTTAAATTTGAAGCAATGGTATAATTGAGTTTCTCATCTTGTGCTTTTATGTTTGACCACACCAATAAACCCACTAAAAGAACAAATAAAATTGAAAATCCCCCGATTATCACTGCTCTTTGTGAAGCATTAAGATTGTTTACAAATTTAAGCAATTGATCCATATATTCTATATCCTATTAATTTTTTGCAGATGAGTCAATAATGGCTTTTAGCCATTGAGAATCTTTTTTAATTGAAGATTGCAATGCATTAAAAATAACTGTATTTTTAGACATCTCACTCATTTGTTTATCTAAACTGACATTATTCCCATCATTTTGTTCTTCTAAATTTGGCACTTTGATTAATCTGCTAGTGCTTTGGTTTGTTTGAGTTGAATCTACTTGAAAATGTTTAGGATTGGTTGTCATCATTTTTAAGTCTGACTCTTTACTTGCTTTTTGTAATTCATCTTCAAAAACCAACTCTTTGGTTTTATAATTTGGGGTATTGATATTGGCAATATTTCCAGAAATAACTTTTTGTCTTTCACCTCTAAAACTTAAATGATCGAATAGAGTTTGGGTTACACTACTTGGTTGCATTCTTATCTACTCCTTATTTTACGCCTAATTTTTCTATAACTTTAGCATTGATTTCATCAATTCCTTTGACTGCCTTTTGTGATTGTGCAAAGCTTCGGTGTGCTTCAATAAGCGCTACCATTGCAGTAATTGAATTCACATTTGATTTTTCAAGCGTCCCTTGCAATAAATACTCACTGTTATCTTCAACAGGCAACACATCTTGTGCATTTTTTACTTTGAAACTGTTATTCCCAACTTTTTCAACATTTTGAAAGTCAGTTAAGAACACACCAATGACTTCGTTAAAATCAACACCATCTTCTACTTGAATTGGCTCATTATCCACACTCAATACTGGATTATTATTCCCCGTAACCAACATGTTATTAACCACTTTAAATGAACCATCACGCGTTAAAAATGAGTCCCCATTTTCATTTTGAACTTTAAAAAAAGCATTGTTATGTTTTAATGCAAAATCTAAAGTATCGCCCGTTTGAACCAAGGAACCCATTTCTGGATTGATATACGTTGAGTTCAATTTTGGTACATTGTTTGTCACTACATTGATTTTAGTGGTCGCTCTATTGTTTTCTGTCGCTTTGTCTAAATAATTATTAAATGTTCCTTCGGTCAAACCTGTTTGCTTGTATCCCGTTGTATTGGCATTGGCTAAATTATTTGCAATGGTATCAACACGATTCAACTGGTTAATCATAGCTGCTGCTAAGGGATATGTACCTTGGTTCATTTATAATCCTTTATTTACTGAATTCTGCAATTAATGCATCTAAATCATCTGTACCTACAAGATCAGATTCTCCATCACCATGAATATACTTAGCTACGGCAATCTCTTTTTGATCTTCATCTTCTTCAAAGAGATTGTTTAAATAAACGGTCAATTTTCTAATAACCGACATTACTCTTTCAATTTTTTGTCGGTTAATATCATGAAATTGCATCAACTCCATGGCTTCAAATACTTGCATGTTTTCTGCTTCAAGTTTAGTTGAAATAACCTTTGTTACTTCTTTCATACTTTGAGCTTCTTTTAATCTCTCATCAAAGAGCGTGATATTTGGAAATTTTTTACTCAAAGAGTTAAGCAACTCAACCTCTTTATCTAAAAAGGCATCTATCGTTTTTTTGTTTTTTGAAATCAAATCATTTTCATCAAGAATAAAACTTAACACATCAAAAATTTTACTGGCTTTTTCTTCGCTGTCATTCGCAACTTCGTTTAACTGACTGACAACCCTTGTATGCGGTTCAACAGGGAAAGGAAACTCCCCTTTATCAATTTTTTTATTGGTCCAGTTTTGTGCTTTTTCATCAAAACTTGCATCCTCTTCATCCTCTTGTGGATTTAACAAGAGATCCATATCTTCATCTTCAGTTTGAGCGACATCTTCTTCAAGGAGTATTTCATCCTCTTCCATGTTATCAATTTCATTTAAAACATCTGTTATATTATCTTTAACATCTCCAGTGGTGTCCATAACTTCATCAACATCTGAAACTGCTACGTCATCCTCTTCTGAAGTTTCAATTTCATCTGTTTGAGCTATCAGCTTTTCAATATCATCTGCAGACATTGAACCACTGACTTCTTCAGTTGGAACTGAATCATCTTCAACTTTCTCTTCTTCTGGTAACTCAATTCCATTCATCAAAGCTTCTATTTCTTCTTGACTCATACTCATCTGTCAAACCCTCAATTTAAAATTATTTTAAAACACCATCAAGCTTCTCTTTTAGTATCTCTGCACTAAAGGGCTTAACAATATAGTTATTGACACCTGCTTTTAATGCAGTAATCACTTCGCTTTTCCCACCTTCTGTTGTAATCATAATAATTGGAATACTTTGATGAGACCCTTCACTTCTAACTCGTTTAACCAACTCTAAACCATTCATATTTGGCATATTCCAGTCAGTCAATATCACATCATATTTATTAATTGATAACTCTTTCCACGCTTTTAATCCATCTTCAGCTTCTTTAAAATCTTCTTTGGTAAACCCCAGTTGCATCACAACGTTACCTATTATTCTTCTCATAGTAGAACTATCATCAACAATAAGAATTTTCATACTCATACCTTTGGCAGTCAATTTTATAAAATTTGGTACATTATATTTAATTTGTTTTAAATATATACTTAATAATTTGAAAAAATATTTTATATAATTTAATCTAATTTTAAAAGTTCTTTAAATATAATCTACAAAATATGAAAAATCTGTATTAAAGGATTTAAAATGCTTAGAAGTTTGTACACCGCTGCAACAGGAATGACTGCTCAACAACATCAAATTGATGTCACATCAAATAATATTGCCAACGTCAATACAATTGGTTTTAAAAAAGACCGGGCAGAGTTTCAAGACTTAATGTATGAAACTTTGAACTACACTGCGGGAAAAACATCGCAAACAACATTTAATCCTACGGGATTGGATGTAGGTTTAGGGGTTCGAGTTTCGGGTGTACAAAAAAGTTTTACAGAGGGTGATTTAAAAAACACTGGGAATGATTTGGATATGGCCATTGAAGGGAAAGGGTTTTTTCAAATACTTCTGCCTTCAGGAGAAACAGCTTATACAAGAAATGGTGCTTTTAAAGTGGATAATGAAGGAACATTGGTTAATGGAAGTGGTTACAGACTGCAACCTGAAATCGTCATTCCAAGTACCTACACAGACGTTTCAATTGCACTTGATGGAACCGTAACAGCACTCGATCCAGCAACAGGTACAACTCAAGATTTGGGACAAATTACCTTAACAGATTTTATCAATCCTGCAGGGCTGAAACCTCTGGGAGATTCGCTTTTCCAAGAATCCGATGCATCGGGTGATCCCATTGAAGGAAATGCCACTGAAGATGCCTTTGGAAGTATCAGACAATCAATGGTTGAATCATCAAATGTTGCTTTGGTCAATGAAATGGTCGATCTCATCACCGCACAAAGAGCCTATGAAGCTAACTCGAAGTCAATTACCACCGCAGATGATATGCTAGATATCATAAACAGATTAAAGAATTAATGATTAAAAGATATGGATTTAGATGAATTAAAGAGAATTCGAAAAGAGAATATTCTTGCCCATAAAAAAAAGAAGCGAGAGTATTATCTTAAAAAAAAGCTGGAGAAACAATTTCCTGCAAAGCCAGCTAAACCTGAAATTGACTATGAAAAAGAGTTAAATGGGGATGATTTTGCACAAAGAATTCGAGAAATTGCAAAGAAACAAAAATCTTATGTCGATGATCGAAGAGAAAAAATCATGCAAAAGATTGCAGATTATCAAGATCAAAAACAGAAATATTACGAAGAGAATAAAGAGAAACGACTTCAATATGACAGAGAGTACCGACAAAAAAAGAAAGAAGAACTAAAAGCATACAGAAAAGAGTATTACGAAAAGAACAGAGAGAAAATTTTAAAAAAACAAAAAGAAAATCGAAAGTTAAAGAGTTCAAATGGCAAATGATATAACAGAAGATAATGAAGTAAAAAGTCCAGATAATGAAAATGTCGAGGATGAGATTGTTAATATTGACAATATTGATGGATTAGAAAGAGATGTTCCAGGAACCATTCTCGATGAAGAGCAAGATGATGCAGATACAACTTTAACTCAAGATGATTTAGAGAATATCAATTCAATAGAAAATAACAGTTCTGAAGAGATGCCTCAAAGCAGCGATAAAAACCCAAAAGAGAGTATGCTTTCTAAAATAAAAAACAATAAAAAACTTTTGTATATTATTATTGCTTTAATTATAATGATTATTGCCATTCTTGCTTTTGTATTGATCACATTGTCTAAATCAGAACCCGTTCAAGAGATCAAACAAGCCCCTAAAAAAGAGGTCATCAAAGAGAGTACCCCAGATGTCATTGAACCACCAAAATATGAATTCAAAATTGACCACATCAATGTAACAAGACTCAATAAAAAATTAAAAATCTTAACAAAATATGAATTAATGGGCATAACTGAAGAGGAGTATCTCAAAAGACAAGAACTCGAAGCACAAAGAAAAGCCAAAGAAGAAGCCGAATTAAAAGAGAAACAACGTTTAGAGGCGGAACAAAAAGCCAAAGAAGAGGCACAACGATTAGAAGAAGAAAAACTTGCTGCCGAACAAAAAGCCAAAGAAGAAGCAGCCTTACTTGAACAACAAAAATCAGAAGCAGAACAAAAAGCCAAAGAAGAGGCACAACCCAACTCAACAACCACACAAAATGGCAACACTTCAAATGAGTTGTCCAATAACGAACAAGCAGGAAATAAAACACCACAAAACAATGACGAAACGGTTGTTCAAAGTACAACGGGAAAAGATTTTGTCAAATTTGTTCAAATTGCAACCCATAAAAAAATCATTTTAAAAGCCTATCTTTCTAAAATCAAAGCGGTTGATTCAAGAATCAGCGCATGCAGAAATCAAAAAGATTTCATGGAGATATTGATTGGGCCTTTAAATGAAGGGGAAGATTACCAAGCCATCATAACCAAATTGGGAGAAAAGAATATTGCTGAACACTCAAAATTTGTAGAAATCACAGAAGAAGAGTTTAATAAAAGATGTATTTTTAACTAAGAGTTTTCCAGTATAGAGATACAATCTTTTGTGTAGATGATTTTGTTTTTTATGTCTACCTCTACAACATACATCTCGATGTAGGGTATTAAAAAGAGTTTGGGAAGCTCTTTTTCTTGAAGTTTTATATCGGTAACCACTTCAAAATAATCACTGCTTGGAAGTCTTTGAATATCTTTAACCACTCCTAAGAGTAAATCGCCTTCCATAACTTTACAATCCATTAAATCAAACCAAAAATATTGATTCTCCTCTAATGTACAAGATTGTCGTGTTTGTTCAAGCGTGGTAAAGAGTTGTTGATTGACCAATTTTTTCGCTTCATCCGCACTGTTAATATTTTCAAATTTAACAATATCTCTTGAAGCACTGTAAGATTGTACACGTAGCGTGCTTTTTTTATTGGTCGTAAACACAGCACCTTTTTTAAACTGTTCAGGAAAGTCAGACTCAATATAGATTTTTAATGATCCATCAAGTCCAACCGTTTTACCCAGTTTACCAATATAGATGCTACTGCTCACTGTTTATACTTCTTTACTGTCAAAATTATCAATTTGCAATAACTTGAATTTTGTAAGAGATACCATCTTTTGCTTTACATCCATTGGCCATTGTTTTAATGGCATTGATCATATTGCCATTTTTACCAATGAGTTTACCAATATCGGCACTGTTAGCATTAATAATAATTTCTGCAAAAGTATCATCAATTACACTTTTAGTAACGGTGATCTCTTCTGGAAAACTCACAATTAATTTTGCATAATTTTCAATAAAATTAGTAATCATAATGTTAATTATTTAGCTGCAAGCTTTTTAACTTTTTCACTTGGTTTTGCACCAACACTTAACCAATAGTTATATCTCTCTGCATCAAGTTTAAGAACTGAAGGCTCTGCAATTGGGTTGTAGTAACCAATTGATTCAATCCATCCTGAATCTCTTCTTTTTCTTGAATCTGTTACAACGATTCTGTAAAATGGTTTTTTATTTCTACCCATTCTCGTTAATCTAATAGCTGTCATATATTTTTCCTTTTTTTATGTTTATTTTTTGATAGTATTGAATTCTAAACTCAAATGCAAAGTTTACAACTCAATACTATTTAATTGTACTATCTTGGCAGTTTTGGCATTCCGCCTGGCATACCTTGCATTTGAGACATCATATTTTGAAGTCCTTTCATGCCACCTTTAGATGAGAGTTTTTTCGCCATTTTAGAAGCATTTTTAAATTGCTTTAAAATTTTATTGATTTGAACTTCTGAAAGTCCAGACCCTTTTGCAATTCTCTTTTTTCGACTGATATTCATTAAATCAGGTTCTTCTCTCTCTTTAGGGGTCATAGAACTGATTAAAGCTTTAATTCGTACAATCTCACCAGAGTTCTCTAAATCCATGTCTTTAATGGGTCCAGCCATCTGTGAAAGCCCTGGAATCATAGAGATAATAGATTTCATTGAACCCAATTTTTTCATCATATTAAGTTGGTCTAAAAAGTCATTGAAATTAAATTCACCCTTTTTAATTTTTTTAGTGACCTCTTTGGCTTTTTTTGCATCAATAATGGCAGATGTTTTCTCAGCTAAACCTTCAATATCCCCAGCACCCATAAGACGACTGACAATTCTATCTGGAATAAAAACTTCGATGTCAGGCATTTTTTCACCCGTACCGATAAATCGTAATGGAACACCTACTTGATGTGCAATTGAAAGAGCAACTCCCCCTTTGGTATCCCCATCATATTTTGAAAGAATAACACCATCAATTCCAATTTGTTCTTTAAAAGTGCTCGCTGTTTTTGTTGCATCATGTCCAGTTAATGAATCAGCCACATAAAAAATTTCGTCAGGATCAATCGCTTTTTTTACGTCATGAAGTTGTTTCATCAACTCTTCATCAATGGCCAAACGACCCGCTGTATCAATTAAAAGTACATCATAGTGTTCCGCTTTTGCTTTGGCTTTTGCAGCAAGAGCTATTTTTACAGGATCCATTTGATTGTCATCAAAATAGATATCTACTTCAATTTGTGCAGCAATTTGTTTTAACTGCTCAACCGCTGCTAATCTTTGTAAATCACACGCAGCGACTAAAACTTTTTTATTTCTTTGTTTTAAATAGTTCGCCAGTTTCCCTGTCGTAGTTGTTTTTCCAGACCCTTGAAGCCCCGTCATTAAAACCGTAGTTGGAGGAGTATTTGAAAATACAAACCCTTGATTCCCTGCTGTTGTTAATACGGCATGCAACTCTTTTTGTAATGATTTTAAAAAAGCCTCTTGTCCAATACCCAAAAGTTTTGTATTGATCTCTATTGCATCGACCAACTCTTTTGTTGTTTTATGGTGTACATCCGCTTTTAAAAGTGATTTTCTTAACTCTGTTGTTGCTTTTTTTAAAGCATTTGCATCATCTCTAAATCTAATTTTACTGACGGCATTTTTAAATGAACCGGTTAAAACATCAAACAAATCAACTCTCCATTTTTAATTAAGTTCGGGATTATACTCATTTTAATCTTTATTATAGATTAAACACTGATGTATTTTTTAAGTTATCTTTAATCTATTTTTTAGATACAAAACCCAATAAATCGGGTTTTTGTATAAATCAATACTTAAAAATTCTTTAATTTAATATAAATTCAGACCAAAAACATTAAACTCTTTTGGCTCTTTTGCTTCAAATGTATAATCAAAAATTTTCGTTACTCTTGAATGCAGTAAAACTCTTTTTATATTAGCAACGGGTTTTCCATAAACCGCATCTCCAATTATAGGTAAGCCAATATAGTTTAAATGCACTCGAATTTGATGTGTTCTTCCTGTATCAATCACAATTTTAACTTTTGATTTATTTCCTTCAACATAGAGAGGATAGACCGTACTTTTTGCGGGTTTCCCTTTTTTAACATCTATTTTACTCTTTGCAACACCCTTGTTTTTAATGGTTAAAATCGGTTTATCCACTTCAATGGTTTCAATGACTTTCCCTTCAACAATGGCAACATACTCTTTGTAGACTCTGTTGGCTTTAAACTCTCGTATGGCTTTGGTTTGAAACTCTTCATTTTTGGCAAACAGCATCACCCCACTCGTCTCTTTGTCCAGTCGATTTAAAAGCATACAATTTTTATATTTACTTGCCACATCATCGGCAGTTAAAAATGCCGGTTTATTCACCGCTAAAATATCATTGTCCTCAAAAATTACTTTAACAGGGGCAACTTCTTTGATATTAAATTTGGTGTCAACCGCAATTTCTCCACGAGCAATTTCCACTTTTTTATTGCCCACATAAACCAAACCTTTATCCATTAGCTCTTTGGCTTTTGAGTTTGAAATGCCCTCTTGTTGAGCTAACAGTTTGTACGCTTTATCATATTCCATGAATTTCCTTTATTATTGGCTCTATTGTTCCAATATCTATCAAATTTGATTTTTCTAATTGCTGAACATTGTGCAAAACACTTTTCAGATTTTCATTGCTTGTAAGTGTATAATGACTCACTGAAGCAAAAAGTGGTTTTTGGTTAAATATATGTTCACCGCTGATGATTCTGCATTGAAAAAAAGCAGGCTCAATGGGGTTGTGCCCTCCAACTTTTTCAAAAGCTCCGCCTAAAATAACACAATCACTGATGGCATAAATATTATTCAATTCACCCATTTTATCCACCAAAATTATATCACTTTTAAAATCTTCTTGCTGTGAATATCGGTGATATGTCAGCGCTTTATTTTTAATATAATTTTGAATTAAAACATCGACCTTATCAAAACGTTCAGGGTGCCTTGGCACAATAATCAATTTCCCCAATGTTTTTTCATAGGCATCTAAAATCAACGCTTCCTCTT
The DNA here is from genome assembly GCF_048571275.1 of Marinarcus sediminis (SeqCode). Lineage (GTDB taxonomy): Bacteria > Campylobacterota > Campylobacteria > Campylobacterales > Arcobacteraceae > Marinarcus > Marinarcus sediminis. Next base: position 1,425,560 of record NZ_CP182357.1, on the reverse strand, counting down.
TTTCATGCGTACTTCCTGCGGTTATGATAAAACCATCGGGCTTATCCAATTTTTTTGTAATTTTTGGACGTTGCGCTAATTTTATGTTCCCAATAATTTCCACATGATGAGCACCCAAGTTCTCTAACCGCTCTTTGTCTAAAGCACTCTGCGCATAAACTTTATCAATGTGTTGAAATACTCTTTTATATAAAAAAGCAAATCTCATATACGAAGCGTATGAACGATCCGATATTCTTGCATTGATTAAATATGTCTTGATCCCTTTGGCTTTTGCCACTAAAAAAAGCATATACCAAAGTTCGGCTTCCATAACCAGTAACGCTTTTTGTTTACTTATCCAAAAGGGTAAAAAAAGTTCATACGGCAAATACCTCACATTTGAACTCAATTTTCGCGCTTCTTCAAAACCCGTATTGGTCATAACAGAGATGTTCACCTCTTCATTAAGTTCATCAATAATGGGTTTGATGGCTTTTATTTCACCAAACGAACAACAATGAAACCAAACAGCACTTTTTTCAAAACAGGGATTGTTTTTTAAAAAAAATTTTGCAGGTATGGCAATGGAGTATTTTAAACTTTTGGATTTATAAATTAAATATGGAAGAGCAAGGAGGTATACTAAAAGTGAGAGAATATAGTAAAAAAAACTAAAGAGGCTCACATTAAGCCTCTTCAGATTCTACTTCTTTATATAAAATTCTTCCACAGTGTGGACAATTAACAATCTCTTCTGCTTTAATTACATCAGCATAAGCTTTATCATTTATTTTCATATAACAACCATAACAGGCTTGTTTTCTAACAGGAACGACGGCTTTGTCTTTTGCCCATCTTCTGATTTTTTCATAGAACGTTAAAATTTTGTTATCAAATTGCTCTAAAAGAACAGCTCTCTCTTGATAAACATTATTTCTGTCTTTATTTAAATCTTCAATTGCATTATCAACAGCAACTTGTAAATCGTTGATCTCTTCTTTTTCTTGTGCCAATTTATCTTCAAGCTCTTTTACATAAGCCTCTTTTGATTGCATCAAATCATCTAATCTTGAAATCTCTTCATTTGCAAATGAAATTTGCTCTTTTGCAATCTCTTCTTCTAATTGTAAAGCTTTTAACTCTTTCTCATTTTGAACTACATTATTTTTTTTCGTAATTTCATCTAATTTGACTTTAAGTTCACTCAAATGAATATTATTTTTTGTTCTTTTTGATTTTAAATCATCTATTTCAGCATGTGTTGCATCAATTGATGAAGAAATTGACTCTGCAGTTTGTAAAAACACTGCCAATTTTGCCTTTTCATTCTCAATTTGTGGCTCATATGCACTGATTTTACTATCATATTTTGACAACTGCACTAACTGTTCTAAGTATTTATTCAACCGTTTCTCCTTATAAATGAAACATAAATGGATTTTTTGAAGTTCTTATTATAGCTTTTAATTCATTTATTTTCAAATAGTTTTCACAAAGCCCCAATAATAAAGGGCTGAAGTGCTTTTCACTTTCATAATGACCAATATCAATTAATGAAATTCCTCGATTCTTTGCTTCCATGGCATCGTGATATTTTATATCGCCCGTTAAAAAACAATCGGCTTTTACTTCAGGAAGCAAGGACATTCCTGCGCCCGTAACCAAGGCAACGGTATTGACATCTTCACTGCATCTGACAACTTTATGATACTCTAAATCTAACTTTGAACTGATCTGTTGAGATAACTCATCAAAAGGGAGATTTACTTTCGCATAACAGATATATTCATCATGTGAAATCAATTCTAAACCTAAAATTTCTTCTGCAACATAACGGTTCAAATGAGTAATATCAAAATTGGTATGCATAGAGATAAGCCCTATATTTTTTTGAATAAGGGTTCTTAAGATTTTTGTTGCATACGAATCAAAATTGACTCTTTTCAATGGAGAAAATATCAAAGGATGATGGGTCACAATCAAAGAGTTTGGTTCAATCTCCTCAAGCATATCATCGTCTAAATCAAGGCTGATATAGAGTTGTTTGAATTCATCTTCAGGATTCCCCACAAGCAGACCTGAATTGTCCCATTTCTCTTGTAACGAAAAGGGTGAGAGTTCGTCCAGAAATTGATATAACTCTTTGATTTTCATGGCTTAGTACCCCAATCTTTTAAGTCGTTCACCCTCTTGTTCTTTGTATAATACAGCACACCCTTGTGAGAGTTCTCTGACTTTTAAAATATAGTTTTGTCTCTCAGTTACAGAGACAGCTTTTCTCGCATCAAGCGTGTTAAAAGCGTGACTGGCAATCATACACTGATCATAAGCAGGGAGAGGTAAGCCCGCCTCTAAACACCGTTTACACTCGTTAAAAGCATCTTCAAAGTGGTTAAATAACATTTTGGTATCGGCAATCTCAAAGTTATATTTAGAGAACTCAATTTCTCCCTCTAAATGGATATCTTTATAGGTAGTAACACCGTGTTCATTTTCATTCCACACAATGTCAAAAACCGTATCTACTCCTTGCAAATACATGGCAAGTCGCTCTGTACCATACGTAATTTCAACGGCTACTGGATCACAAGGCAACCCTCCCACTTGTTGAAAATAGGTAAATTGTGTCACTTCCATTCCGTCCAACCAAACTTCCCATCCAAGTCCCCAAGCACCTAATGTAGGAGATTCCCAGTTATCTTCGACAAACCGAATATCGTGTTTAGAGATATCCAATCCCAAATACTCTAAAGATTGTAAATATAAATCTTGGATATTTGCGGGACTGGGTTTAATCAACGCTTGAAATTGGTAATAACTTCCAAGTCTGTTTGGGTTCTCACCGTATCGTCCATCTGTTGGTCTTCGACTGGGCGCCACATACGCAACTGACCAAGGTTTTGAATCCAGACTTCTCAAAAGTGTTGCAGGATGAAAAGTTCCAGCCCCTGCAGGTATATCGTAAGGTTGAACAATATTACACCCTTGTTGGGCCCAAAATTGTTGTAATTTTAATAGAAGTTGTGAAAATGTAATCATTTATTTTATTCCTAACTCTTTATGTATTTTTTCTTTGTCAAAGCCACAAATCCACCGATTTCCAATTAAAATCACTGGAGCACCTTTACAGCCATTTTTTTGACAATCTTTAAGTGCTTGTCTGTTTTTTGATACATCAATTTGATTGTATTTAATTTTTTTCTCTTTGAAATAAGCCGCAGCTTGGCTGCACCACTTACAATTTGGAATTGTAAAAAGCGCAACGGGCTTCATTATAAAATAACTTCTATCTCTTTAGAATCTAACGCAACTGCTTTTTCTTTAACGATTCTGTCTTCCGTTAATTTTGCTGCTAACTCTTTATCAAAAATAGCCAAAATTTGCATGGCTAAATATGCAGCATTCACGGCTCCTGCTTTTCCAAGAGCTACCGTAGCCACAGGCATTCCTGAAGGCATTTGTACAGTTGAAAGCATTGCATCCATACCATCCATTGCTCCGCCTTTCATGGGTACCCCAATAACCGGTTTAGTCGTAGCTGCGGCAATAGCACCAGCAAGGTGTGCAGCCATACCAGCTGCTGCGATAAACGCCACTGAACCTTTCGCTTCTGCTTCTTTGACATAATCTTTTGTTCGTTGAGGACTTCGGTGAGCTGAAGAGATAATCATTTCATATTTAACGTTAAACTTGTCCAATGTTTCTGAACAATTTTGCATAATTTCATAGTCAGATTTGCTTCCCATAATGATAGATACAAATTTCATACATTTTTCCTTATTTCATAACTTTTGGCAATTTTATCTAATTTTTTCTAATAACTTAATTACCTTAGAAATTTTTATATTTTTCCAACAATCAAAAGGGTTCAAACTTAATGCATCGTTTCGGAATATGAACTTAGAGAGTGTTTTTATGCTGTTTTTAAGATGTATACCTTTGACATATTTATAATATTTCAAACGCTGTTTCATTTTGTCATTGGTAAATAACACAACAGTGGGGATAAAAAAGGCATCTGAAATGTGATAAGTCGCCGTATCAACAGTAATGACTCGGTCCATATTTGAAATGATATAAGCAAAATCACTGAACGTTTTAGAGTATTTTGCTAAAGTAATATAATTTTCGTTCTTAACACCCTCTATGTCCAATGCCGTAATTACAGTGTAGTCATCACACTTTTTCATCAAATCATTGAGCATACTTTTAGCATACTCATGCGGAATACTACGGGTATTATCAGCAGAGTATGGGTGAAATAACAACACTTTCCCCCGTGATTTCAAATTTATTAAAAGATCTTCTAACTCTTTTTTAGGTCGATATTTATCCAAATGAATTTCATTGAATTTTTTGACATCAGGGATGGTATTATAATCAATTCCAAATTTAAATAAATAGGCATCAATATAGGGCAAATCATTATAAAAAGTCTGTTTTCTAATGGAACTGTTATCAATATAATAGTCATACATACTCAAAACTTTAAGATTTAAACTCAAAGGTTTAATGGCATGAATAAAAGGCAAATTTTGAAGAATCTCTTTGTCTCTCGTATAATACGTATTTGAAGAGGCATTCAAAAACAGATCAATGTCGACCTCTTTAAAATGCGTTTTTAAATACTCATATAAAATACGTACAGCACCACTTGAAGCAACAATTTCTCCAATGTCTTTTCCACATCCCCCTATGATTGCAACTTTAATGGACTCTTTTGCAAAATTAAGTTGAGTTTGAAGCTTGACAAACAATCTATCATTGAAAAAATAAGTTGGCACTTCATGTTCAAAATTGGCATTTGAGAATTTTTTACTCTCAATCATTTTTTCGTACTTATTTAAGATTTCATACTCTTTTTCATTTGAAATACCTAACTCTTGCGGAAACAAAGCAGAAGATTTTACACGCATTTCATTGAGTATTTTTGTCTCAAATTTTTCATCAACACTTTTAAATATTTTTTGAATACTTTTGAAATCTTCATAGGTGGTACAATAGATATTTTCATTCATTATAATGGATGGTTGTTGTAGTTTTTTATACTCAATTAACGTGCCATCGGTAATTTTGATATTAATATTATCAGTAACTCTAAAGAAAATCATAAGTCAGAACAAACTTCCTCTTCAATATTTTCAACTCTGAATATGGTTAAATATGGCAGTTTACCTGGCAATTTAATCTTATTGATATTTCCGCTGTGCACCGATTCTAAAGCTTTATTCGTTTCAGTGAGTATTTGTTTAAATTGGATGTAATATTTGCCGTCATCCTTTTTAAAAATAGAACCTATCTCATTGTCGCACTCTACAATATGAGCATTTGCTGGTGCAAAAATTTCAATGCACTCATTGGGATACGTTTTATATTTACACATAAAATGCATTTCATCTTCACACACCAAACCACTGACTTCATACGAACCTTTACTTAAAGCGTAATCATGGTTTTGTGAATCGGTTTTATCAAAAGGTCTGTGAATTAAATAGGCATCCGTAAAGCCTCTGTTTTTTGTTGTTGCCAACTCCGTTTGATATTTTGAGGCATCAAATTGATGGGCATAATAATCATCAATGGCATTTCGATAAGTGTATGCCGTAACAGCTGCATAATAAGGCGATTTGGTTCGTCCTTCTATTTTAATAGAATCCACACTATTTGATGCCAATATCTCATCCACATGGCTGGCCAAATTCATATCTTTTGCATTAAAAATATATGTACCCACACCAGGCTCCTCTTCAAGTCTAAAGAGAGTTCCATGATCTTCATTGGCAGCATAAAGGGTATACTCAAAGCGACAATCATTGGCACAACTTCCTCTGTTTGGAACACGTCCCATTTGTACAGCACTGACCAAACATCGTCCACTGTAAGCAAAACACATTGAACCATGAACAAAAATCTCTATCTCCATATCGGGAAGGAGTTTTTTAATCTCTTTAACATCTTTTAAAGAGATTTCACGTGCTGCAATGATTCGTCTTACCCCCATATCATAATAGACTTGGGCATCCAAATAGTTCATCACATTGGCTTGAGTTGAGAGATGAATCGGAATATGAGGTACCAATTCACGACACAATCGAACCACTCCAGGAGCTGCAACAATTAAAGCATCTGGGTTAAGTTCCCCCATTTGTACTATATGCTTTTTTAAAAGTTCAATTTGCGAATTAAAAGGAAAGCCATTGATAGTAGCATAAACTTTTTTACCCAAAGAGTGCGCATAATCAATGCCCTCTTTAAAGCTTTCAAAGGTAAACTCTTTTCCACTTCGAATACGTAAAGAAAAATGACTAACCCCTCCATAAACAGCATCTGCACCGTAAGCAAATGCAATTTTTAACTTTTCTAAATTTCCTGCAGGGCTTAATAACTCTACTTTATTCATAATTCTCCTTGTACGTCATACACGTAAATTTGTTTGGATTATAGCAAAAAATAATATATAAAAAAGATTGAAAAAAAAATTATTTAAAAACGAAAGTTTGCATTAAGCAAATGCATCATGAGAAAGCTTAAAAGCTCTCCCATTCATTGTCATCTTTTGTTTGTGATTGTATAATTTTTGGCTTTTTTGCAGAAACCTCTGCCTCTCTCTTCTCTTCAACAGCTGGCTGTTTTTTCACATCTGGAAGAGGTTTTATCTCTTCTTTTTTAGCCACTGTTTTGAGTTCAGCACTTTGCGCATTTTTCTGTTTTAAAGAGCAATTGAAAATTTTAATTTCATCCAGCAGTTCAAAAACCAAAGACATACTCGCTTCCAAGTCATTTGAAACTTCCAACAGTTGTGCCCCATCTTTTTCTTGGGCATTGTCATCAATATATCGTTGGACATTTTCATGCACGGCTTTATGCGCCTCTTTTAATGAGACCCATTTTGATGATTTTGTAAATGGCATAGCATGTGACTCTTGTTCATCAATCCATTTGCCTAAATTACAACTGTGGTGATCCGTGACTTTCCAATCAGTGATGCCTTTTTCACTCAATTTTGCAAAATTGGTGTTTTTAAAGATAATGTGATCATTTTTTAATGATGCAATTTTAAAAACCAAATCCACATCACACGTCTGATTGTTTCTGCTTTTATCATAGGTAGCTTTATTCGAGATATTGAGTAAATTCTCTGCCATCACTTTAACCTCATTGGATAATCGATTGATTTCAGAAGCAGAAGAGGCATTGAGTTGAGTCGCTCTGTCTAAAACAGAGACCGTATCATTAATTTGTATAATGCCTGTCTCTTGCTCTTTACTTGCAGCTGAAACATCAGAAATAAGATCAATGGTTTGTGTGATTTTTTCACTTAATGTAGCATACCCAGCAATCATATCATCGGCAATTACTTTTCCTTCATTGGCTTTATTTGTAGCATTCTCAACAATCTTTTTAATCTCTTTTGCAGCTTCTGCACTGCGAGTTGCTAAGTTTCTTACTTCCGCAGCAACAACAGCAAACCCTTTTCCTGCTTCTCCCGCAGTAGCAGCTTCAACAGCAGCATTGAGTGATAAAATATTTGTTTGGAATGCAATTTGATCAATGACCGTAATGGCATCATTAATTGAATTCACCTGCGTATCAATATCTTGCATGGCTTGTGTCGTTTTAGTTGCCAATGATTTCCCCGTTACAGAAGAGTGATTTAAATCATCTGCAAGCAACGACATTTTATTCATATTTTCTGTATTATGTTTTATATTACTGGTAATTTGCTCAATAGAAGCAGCTGTCTCTTCAAGTGATGCCGCTTGTTCATTTGCCGAAGTTGAAAGGTTGGTTGCCGAAGAAGAGAGGATGGTTGTATCTTCATTGAGTTTGTCTCCTGCTTCATTAATCATACACAAGAACTCAGATATATTGTGTCCCACTAAAACAGAACTTTTTGAGATTGAACCAATGATTCCTCCCGAATTGTCCTCTTGAGAACTTCTTTTAATATTATAATTTGATTTGACATACTCCACCAAATTTGCATTGATTTGAGAGAGATTAGTATGCGCTTTTTCAATCATTGAATTGATTGAAATTCTCAACTCTTCTACCAATGGATTTTTTGATTGAGTGTGGACTCTGTATTCATAAAAACCATTATTGACTTTAGAAATGACCTCTTCAACCTCTTTTATGACCTCTTCATCTTTTTGAGCATTGCCTCTTAAAAGATCCAAATATCCGTTAAAACTGTCTATAATTTTACCTATTTCATCATCATACGTTTTTTGAATCCCCTTATTGCCCTCTTGGGTGTGTGAAATTAAGTATTGAATTCCATTATCCAACTCTTCAAGGGGGTTACTGATAACTCGTTTCACTAAAAAAGTGATGATAAAATATAACGCAGCAAGAGAAACCAACGTAATGATTAGAATTAAACTGATAATTTCATGGATTTGACTCTTTGTATTGGCTTGCATCAAAAGAATCTCTTCTTCAATGTTATCCACATATTCGCCTGTTCCAATAATCCAATCCCAAGGGCCAAAATTTTGTACATAGGAAAATTTAGGTTGAGGAGTCTCTTTCCCTGGCTTACTCCACATATATTCCACTAAGCCACCTGCTGGATTTTTTTGAGTGATTTTCACCATTTCATTAAACAAAAATTTACCGTTTGGATCTTTTACTTTAGATAAATCTTTTCCATCTAAAGCAGGTTTCATTGGATGCATAATCATCACTGGTTTTGAATCATTAATCCAAAAATATCCATCTTTACCGTATCGCATTTCTGAAATGGTTTTAATGGCCTCTGCTTGAAGTTTTTGTGTAATGTTATCAACGTATTCACCCGTACCAATCACCCAATTAAACGGTTTAAACAGTTTTACAAAAGAGACTTTATCTTGCGCTTTTTCAAAACCGGGTTTGGGCCAAACATAATCCACATACCCTTCTTTACTTTTAAGTGCCACAGAAGCAAACTCTTTAAAAATTTGTTTTCCATTTTGGTCTTTAAAGTTATACAAATTTTTGCCATCGAGTTGTGGTTTAATAGGATGCATGACAATCACAGCATCGGTGTCATTAATCCAAAAATATCCGCTTTGTCCATATCTTGTTGAACTGACAATATTTTTAATTCTGTTTTTTAACTCTTCCGTAGAAATTTTTCCATTATATTTGGCGTACTCACCTTCTATAATTGACATAATAAAACCTGTCTGCTCTTTTAAATAACTTTGAACTTCAACTTTAACTCTCTCTTTTGATGTTCTTTGATAAAAGGAATCAACGGTTTTCATTGCCAATGAAACATAGTTTTTAAGCTCTTCCTCTTTTTTAGCATACGCATCTTTTTTAAAATTTTCTATGCTCTCATTTGAAAGTTTGTTAATAGAATAAATGGTGTTTGATGCAACTACAATTGAAACCAAAACAATTGCAAGCAGTGATAAGACAAGTACTTTCATCTTAATAGACATATTGTTTAACACGGTAACCTCCATATTTAGATCATAGAATTCTATGTAGATTGATTGTATCTTAAAATTCACTTATGAGTCAAATTTGTGATTTAGTTATTTTTTAAATTTTTTATAAAAAAAAGAAGTTATAATACCCAGATGACAGTTAAACTAAAAAGAGAGTGCAATTGCACAAAAAAACTAGAGATTCCCTTAGCGTTTCATTGCAAAACAAAAAGTGATGCCATTTTAAAAGCCAACGAGGTAATTGCGTTATTAAAAGCCAAATCGTGTCATACTCACGATTTTAATCTCATCGAAAAAGAAGAGTTTATAGAGATTGATTCCAAACTCAATACCGATAATTTTTTATAAAAAAGTACCTACTCACTGAGCAAATTGCTTGCAAACTGTTTGGCATCTGATGAGATGTTTTCACCGCTTATCATCCGTGCAATTTCATCAATTCTTTGCTCTTTATTGAGTTTTCGCACCGTTGATTTTCCCGCAATTTTATCTACAAAAAAGTGTTGATCGGCAGTGGCTGTTAATTGAGGTTGATGAGAAATTGCAAAAATTTGATAACTTTTTGCCAATGTAGCCAATACTGTAGCAATGGCTTTGCTCTCTTTTCCACTTAAATTTGCATCAATTTCATCTAAAAAAAGTATGCCGTTACTGACAATCTCAAACTCACTGATTGAGGTTAAAAGTGCCAGTCGAAGTCGGTTAAATTCACCGGAACTGATGGTCTCCAAACTCACGCCATTGAGTTCAAACTCAACACGGTCAATACCCGTTATATCGACACTTTTTTCAATCAAATGAATCTTTGCATTACTTAAATACAAATGTTTTAAGTAGTGGTTGATTTTATTCTCTAAATGTTTTGAAGACTCAACTCTTTTGGCTGAGATTTCCAACGCAAGCTCTTTGACCTCTTTATTGAGTTCTTTTTCATTTTTTTCTAAAATGGATTTCTCAAAAGAGATATTTTCATACCCCTCTAACTCATCTTCTTTTTGTTTTTTATAGTTTAACGCCTCTTGAATTGAGCCAAACTTTTTTTGTAGTGAAGAGAGTTTTTCGATTCGATCTAAAACATATTCAATGTCAAGCTCTTCTAACTCACTTAAAGAATCATTGAATTTTTCAAACTGATTATTTAACTCATTAATGGCTTCATCAAAAAAACCAGAATCCACTTCTAAAAGGTCCAAAGCATTTGAAACTGACGTATTAAAAGCAAAAACACCTGAAGCGGCATTAATGGCATCTTGAATTTTATCTTTTTTCGATAAATTTCGTTTGATGGCATTTAACTCCTCATACTCGTCAACTTTTGGATCAATGGAGGCGATTTTCTCAATTTCAAATTGAGTAAACTCTTTTAAGTCTTCAATCTTTTTTTCATCGGCTTTGATTTTTTCAAGTCGCTCTTGGACTTGCTTGTACTCTAAATAACTGTTTTCAAAAGATGTTTTCAATTGATTGTAGGCTGCATCGTTGCATTGAAGAAACTTATCTAAAAACTCTATGAGTCGGGCACTTTCAAAATCGCTGGTATCTTTTAAGTGCAAAAACTTAACAATGGTTTGAGAAAAATCAGAGAGATTTTTTTTAGAGACCATTTGATTATTCAGAAAATAACGCACTTTATCTTTTTTGGTGGCTTTTATGACAACATCATCCCCTTTTGCAATCATAAATGCTTCATTTTCTACCGGCGAATTCTCAATAATTATCTCCCCAATATTTGCCCGTGCTTCTTTGTAGGCAAATAACGATAAAAAAGAGTCCATCAAGATTGATTTACCTGCACCACTTGGTCCTGTAAAAACAATCAAACCTTTTTCAAACTCCAATTCAACCTTTTCAAATGATAAAAAATCTTCAAAATAGACTCTGCTGATCATAATTTAATTTCCCCACTGAAGTTTTTTATTGAGTACTTCAAAATAGTTTCTCTCTTGACGATGAATCAATTTTGCTTTTTTGGAAGCAATTTCTATTTTGACACTCTCATTTTCATCTATTTCGTAAATGTCTTGTCCATCAACAATGACTACGGCACCCAAACTGTCTGTGACATGAAACTCTATTTCAAAATCTGCGGGTAATACCAAAGGGCGTTGTGTTAAGCTGTGAGGAGCAACAGGCGTTACAATAAACGCATCTGTTAAAGGAAATACAACTGGACCACCTGCAGATAAGTTATACGCCGTTGAACCCGTTGGTGTAGATATAATAAGACCATCACCATAATAACTGTTAAAGAGTTTTCCATTGATTTTTGCATCTACTCGAAGCATACTTGAAATCGATTTTCGTGTAATCACAATGTCATTAAACGCGACAAAATTATTGATATTGGCACTGCCTTTTATCATCATTCGATGATCAATTCTGTAGATGCCCTTTTTGAGTTTTGCTAAAAAATTTGGCAACTCTTCGGGCATAATATCGGTTAAAAATCCCAATGTTCCTAAATGAATTCCTAATACAGGGACATCGAATTGAAAACTTCTTCTTACAACTGAAATCAGTGTACCATCGCCACCTACTGAGACCAAAAAATCAGCTTGGGTACAGAGTGCTTTAAAATCATACCCTTGCTCTTCACCAATCATTTGAGCACTGTTTACTTCAAGTAAAACGTCAATGTTTGCTTCTAAAAAGCACTCTTTTATTTGTGTGTATGTCTTTTTTATTTCAGGAGAGTTAGGTTTTAAAATAATACCTGCAGTTTTAACAACATCCAATTTTTCAAATGATTTACTTGTTTTCACATCAATCTCGCATCTGTCAGATTTACGGTTAATAAAGACTTCCAAAGTGTTTGTTGTTCAATAGTATTGACTCTTTTTAGCACAAATCAATCCTCAATTACATTGTCGTATTTATGAAAAAGATGAATATGTTTGCTGACTCTCTCCACATAAGGGCGATTTGATAAAAGGTTTGTATCGAGCCGAATTAACGCATTAAAGGCATCTTCATAGGTTTCATACGCACCAAAAATAATTTTAACATATTTATTCTCTTGCCCAAAATGATACGCAATTGCATTGTACTTAATTTTATTGTCTTGTATGAATTTATTGTAATCTAAACCGGGTTCAACGGTTGCTAAGATAATGGTATAGTAGTTCTCTTTTTTTTGTAAAACAACATCTTTTAATGAGAAACTCTTTAGAACAAATTCAGTTGAACTGCTCGGAACTGCCGATTCATTATCTGCTGCATTTAATGTAATAAAAAAAAGTAATAAGGAAAATAGAATTTTTGTCATTGGCTTCTTTTTAATTTTTTTTTCTTAATAATACTCTATTCTAACTAAGTTTAGATAAACAAATTATAAATTATTTAATCTTAGATAGACAAGTTAAAGCATTATAAAAAAAATTTCATAAAATTAAGTGGTTTTTTTTCATAAAAAAAGCCCAAGTTCCCTTGGGCTTTTTTATTAAGAGATGGGGTTAAAGATTAACCGTTTCTCTTTTTGATAATTTCTTCAGAAACGTTTTTTGGAACTTCTGAGTAGTTATCGAAAATCATAGAGTAAGTTGCTCTACCTTGAGACATAGATCTTAAGTCTGTAGAGTAACCAAACATCTCTGATAATGGAATCATAGCAACAACCAGTTTTACACCAGCTCTGTCATCCATTGAGTTAACTTGTCCTCTTCTTTTGTTGATGTCACCAATAACATCTCCCATATAATCTTCAGGAGTTTCAACTTCAACTTTCATGATAGGCTCTAAGATGACAGCTTGTGCAGCAGCACTTCTACAACCTTGTTTGAACCCCATAGAAGCAGCAAGTTTAAATGCCATTTCAGATGAATCGACGTCGTGGAATGAACCATCATAAAGCGTAACTTCAATGTCAACCATTGGGTAACCAGCAAGGATACCACCTGCCATCGCTTCTTGACAACCTTTATCAACTGCAGGAATATATTCTTTTGGAATTGCTCCACCTTTGATTTCGTTGTTGAATTTGTAGTTTTCTTCAGAATCAGCCAATGGATTGATTTTTAAGAATACGTGACCGTATTGCCCTTTTCCACCCGATTGTTTTGCATATTTGTACTCTTGGTTTACAGCATTTTTAATGGTTTCTCTGTAAGCAACTTGAGGAGCACCAACTTCTGCTTCAACTTTAAATTCTCTTTTCATTCTATCTACAAGAATTTCAAGGTGCAACTCACCCATTCCTGAAATAATAGTTTGACCAGACTCTTCATCGGTATTTACTCTAAAAGATGGATCTTCTTGAGCTAATTTTCCTAATGCAATTCCCATTTTTTCTTGGTCAGCTTTTGTTTTTGGTTCAACCGCAACAGAGATAACTGGTTCTGGGAAATCCATTCTTTCTAAGATTACTGGATCTTTTTCAGACGCCAATGTATCACCTGTGATTGTATATTTTAAACCTACAACTGCACCGATTTCTCCAGCGTATAATTCAGTAACTTCTTCTCTTTTAATGGCGTGCATTTTAAGAAGTCTTCCGATTCTCTCTTTTTTGTCTTTTGTAGAGTTCATTACATACGTACCAGATTGTAAGATACCTCTGTACACTCTTGTAAATGTTAATTGTCCAACAAATGGATCCGTCATAATTTTAAATGCCAATGCTGCAACTTCACCCTCATCAGTAGAAGGAACGATTACGGCTTCACCATCTTGAGTTTCACCTCTGATGTCTTCAACTTCTGTTGGAGCTGGTAAGTATCTACAAACCGCATCAAGTAATGTTTGAACACCTTTGTTTTTAAACGCAGTTCCACAAGTCATAGGCGTGATTGACATATTTAAACAACCTGCTTTAATCCCTGCCATAATTTCGTCTTCAGTTAACTCTTCACCGTCTAGGTATTTTTCCATTAACTCTTCAATTGCTTCAGCCGCTGCTTCAACCATTTTTTCTCGGTATTCAGCTGCTTTGTCCAATAAATCAGCAGGAATTTCTTCTACGTGATAGTTAGAACCCATTGCTGCGTCATCATCCCAAACGATTGCTTTCATAGTAACTAAATCAACAATCCCTTTGAAATTTTCTTCTGCACCAATTGGAATTTGAATAGGAACAGGATTGGCTTTTAATCTTTCAGCAACTTGTTTTTCAACGCTGAAGAAATCGGCACCTGTTCTGTCCATTTTATTAACAAAGATCATTCTTGGAACTCTGTATTTGTTTGCTTGTCTCCAAACTGTTTCAGATTGTGGTTGAACCCCACCAACTGAACAGAATACTGCAACAGCACCATCAAGAACCCTCATAGAACGCTCAACTTCAATAGTAAAGTCAACGTGTCCCGGAGTGTCAATGATGTTAATCATTGTATCCGAACCATCCTTTGGGTTTTTCCAGTGACAAGTTGTCGCAGCAGAAGTAATTGTAATACCTCTCTCTTGCTCTTGTTCCATCCAGTCCATAGTAGCAGCACCATCATGAACCTCACCGATTTTATGTTCAACACCTGTGTAGAATAAAATTCTTTCTGTTGTTGTTGTTTTTCCTGCATCAATGTGAGCTGCAATACCAATGTTTCTAACTTGTTTAAGTGGAGTTTGTCTTGCCATCTTAGTTTCCTACCATCTGTAATGAGCAAATGCTTTGTTCGCTTCTGCCATTCTGTGCATATCTTCTTTTTTCTTGAACGAAGAACCTCTTTCGTTTGCTGATTCATATAACTCATTAGCAAGTCTTTCAACCATAGTTCTTTCATTTCTTTTTCTAGAAGCATCAACCAACCATCTTAAAGCCAACGTTTGTCTTCTTACTGGTCTTACTTCGATAGGCACTTGATATGTAGCTCCACCAACTCTTCTTGATTTTACTTCAATAAGTGGTTTAACGTTTTCAATTGCTTTTTCAAAAAGATCAATACCTTTTTCTTCACCTCTTGCATCTAAGTTAGCAATTGCACCATACATAATTTTTTCTGCAGCAGATTTTTTACCATCTAACATAATTGCATTTATGAATTTTGTGATCACTTTACTATTGTAGATAGGATCAGCCATTATTTCTCTAACTGGAGCTTTTCTTCTTCTCATATTATTATCCTTCTACTTACTTTTTAGCTTTTGGTTTTTTAGTACCATATTTAGATCTTGCAACAGTTCTGTTCGCAACACCAGCAGTATCTAAAGCACCTCTTACCACGTGGTATTTAACCCCAGGTAAATCCTTAACTCTTCCGCCTCTTACAAGTACGATTGAGTGTTCTTGAAGGTTGTGACCTTCCCCACCAATGTATGAAATAACTTCAAATCCTGTAGTTAATCTAACTTTTGCAACTTTTCTTAAAGCCGAGTTAGGTTTTTTAGGAGTTGTTGTATATACTCTTGTACATACACCTCTTCTTTGTGGACATTTGTCTAACGCTGGTGATTTAGACTTTTTAATCACCTTTTTTCGCTCTTTTCTAATCAATTGATTAATAGTAGGCATTTTTTCCCTTTATAGTTTTAGAGCAATCTGTAATATGTTTAATGATATGTAGGACTCTCTATTAATTTGGTTTGAGCAATTCAAGCAATGCTCATGCTTCTCGTGCGACTTCAACATAAAGTTGAAACGATACTACCATTCTAGAGAAACATGTAAGTTTTCTAAAAAAGTTCAGGATTATACTTAAGTGGAACTTAGAAGAGGCTTATATTAGTAAGTATAAACTCGTAAAATCAATATTAGTACCTCATCACCAAGCTGTGACTGTGAAATGAAACTTTTACTGGACGTCTCTTGAAAAGCTAAAGCTTTCCGCTTCCACTTTCTTTATCCGTAAAGAAAGTTAGCAAAGAAAACTCACCACGGGCTTCGACGGCAAAGCTACCCTCACTTATTATTTTATTCTTTTCAGCTCTGCAAAACTCGCTACAAGGTGCATTTAGCACCTTGCTTACGCTCAAACAGTTTCGAGCTGGTTTTGAAAAGAATAAAATAAACGTTCGGCGTCTGCAGATGTGGTAATATCTCTAGTATTCAAACTATCTTGTGTAAATTGAATAAAGAAGAAGCTTTGAACTCTAACAATCAAAATGCAAATGTCCTTATCCCTCTTTTCCAACCCCTGCAAAAGCCGAACGTTTATTTTTCATTTCGGAAAAAGCTGAGGACTGTTTGAGGAGAGAAAAGTGCTAAACGCACTTTTTCGACGAGTTCCGCAAGCGAGAAATTAAAAATAATAAGTGAGGGAACCCGAATGGGCTTTGAAGCCGTTGGTGGTTTTGCTTACTTTGTCCATACAAAGTCAGAAGTACGGAGACCTTTAGGTGTTTATGAAAATATTATCTTTTATACATAAAACTACAAGCCTAATCCTTAAGCCAATTTCTTATAGAATTTCACCCATGAACATACTATTTATACTCTTTCTTTTCATAAACATATTATCCTTTACCCTCTTTGGATTAGACAAATATTTTGCCATTAAAAACCGTCATCGTATCAGTGAAAAAACTCTTCATCTGCTCTCTTTTTTGGGTGGCTTTATTGGAAGCACACTTGCTATGATGCTTTTTCATCATAAAGTCAGAAAAGCCTCATTTCTTTTTGTGCACACACTGATTGTTCTGTTTTGGATTATGTTTTTATATGCTCAAGCCACGTATGAATTTATGTAAACATATGGTATGAGGTAACATACCAATATTTTTGTTTAAGTTCTGCATAAACTTATTATACTAGAATTCCAAAAATTAACTTTCTAAAAAGATATTATGTATGACAAAAAAACTTCTTCCTTTGGCTTTAGGTGGGTTAGGTATTGGTACAACCGAATTTGTAATCATGGGGTTACTGCCCGATGTTGCAAATGACTTAAATATCTCAATTCCCGTAGCAGGACATCTGATTTCGGCATATGCCTTTGGTGTTGTCATTGGCGCACCCATATTGGTTGCACTGAGCGCACGATTTCCGCCTAAAAATATTTTGATTGCCTTTATGGTTTTATTTACCCTGTTTAACTTCTTATCTTCGGTTGCTCCTGATTATTCAACGCTGATGATGGCACGATTTTTAAGTGGTTTACCTCATGGTGCTTTTTTTGGTGTGGGTACGGTAGTTGCTGCAAAATTGGCACAAGAGGGGAAAGCAGCACAAGCCATTGCTTCAATGTTTACAGGTTTAACCCTTGCCAATCTTGCTATGGTTCCGCTTGTTACGTTTATTGGGCACCATTACCATTGGCGTTATGCTTTTGGCATTGTTTCTGTTATTGGAATTATCACTATCCTCTTTTTATATCAATTCTTACCTCAGCAAAAAGCTTTAAGAGCTGTGACACTCAAAGATGAATTGATGTTTTTTAAAACCATACAAGCATGGCATATTTTAGCCATTGTTGCCGTAGGTTTTGGAGGCTTGTTTGCTTGGTTCAGTTATATTGCACCGCTATTGATTCATGTGTCCAAATTTGATATCAGCAGTGTCTCTTATTTGATGATTGTAGCAGGGGCAGGTATGGTTGTAGGAAATATTTTAGGGGGTTATTTAGCCGATAAAAAAAATCCCATCAAAGTGGCGATTTTTCTTTTAGTCTCTATGGTCATTGCCCTTATTTTGGTCTTTTTTCTTTCCGAGTACAAACTGTTTTCAATCATTCTCACCTTTATTTGTGGAGCCTTGGCAATGTCTATTGGCGCTCCTATTAATATGATTATGATCAACAGTGCCAAACACTCTGCCATGTTGGGCGCGGCGTTTTTGCAAGCGGCGTTTAACGTTGCCAATTCATTGGGTGCACTTTTTGGTGGTATTCCTTTGATATTTGGTTTGAGTTACATCTACCCTTCTCTTGTAGGAGCCAGCATGGCACTTTTAGGGGCAATTCTTTGCACACTTTTTTTAAAAAAGTATCACATGAAAGGCTCTGTATAACCTTATTTCAATTATAAGGCACACTACAAACAGTGTGCCCTATTTGGTTTATTTATTCCACAACGTATGCATCAGCGTAGGTCAATGTTCTTTGCGCGATTTCATCTGCACTTTTTTGTTGAAATCTTGCCCAATACTCTTTGTATATTTTTTGATACGTCTCTTTATTCTCTTCAAACCATGCATTTGCCTCTACGGGTTTTACTTCATACAAAGCCGTTCCCTCTAACCACTTTTTAAATTGTGGAATAGAAGTATTATAATCCGTTGTCCCATCTGTTCGAATGGGAGTTGGGGCAAATCCACCTGTTCCCCAATTTGGTCGAACAATTGAATAGTATGTCTTCCCAGCTTCTACATTTGCAATCATAAAATCAGCTGCATATCCAACTGCCATAAAAACTTTTTTCCCAGGTTCTGTTTGATACGCTATTTTTGTTCCATTAGGTATAAACCCAACAAATGAGAGTTTTTCATCATTTATTTCATACAACGTTGCACCTAAAGCACTGGATACAAAAGTCGAACGCATAAATACAATCGTTGCTTTATCTGACTGCGGTGCTTTAATTTTATTGTCAGGTACTTTTAACATATAGTCACCCGTACACCCACTCAAAACAAAAACTGCGGCGAAACCAATAAACAGATATTTTAATATTTTCATTCTATCTCCTTTAATTTAGAGATAATAGTACAAAATAAAATATAAATCTTTATTTAAAAAATATCAAAAAAATTACTTTTTATTTAATTTAATAATAACAACATAAACAACTGTCAAGGATGTATTATTAAGAAATAACTTTCTTAGGAATAAAATACATCACCGTTTCGTAAATGCCTTCCATGTAGTGTCTGAGGTAAATATCGTAATCATTTCGTATTTCTAGTACTTTTTGAGGCACCTTATACCAATCTTGCGCTTTATGATAAATGCAAATGGCCAAAATGGGGTGTGAGTTTACAATGGTTTGTTTTGCCCCTTCAATGGCAGCTTGTTCTGCTCCTTCAATGTCGAGTTTAATAAAATCGACCTTTTCGTTGATTAAATTATCAAGCGTGTTGATACTTTGCGCTTGGTAGTGGTGGTCGCAGTTGTTTTGAGCTTCTTGAGAAGTGGTATCCAACTCTTTTTTATTGCCCAAACCACAGTTAATGAAATGAATATTTTGTATATGTCCAAAATCCCTTTTTGCAATATTCATGTGCAAGGCATTGGGTTCAATGCAGTATATTGTGTTAAAATCGGGGTAATTTTTTATAATCTCTTTTAAGGTATCGCCCACATACCCTCCTCCATCAACAAAACGAATGTTTTTAATTTCAGGGATAATTTCTTTATCAAAATATTGCGCTTCGTGATTGTTTGTAAAACCTTGCATAAAAGTTAAGTCATAACTGATTTTGAAGTTAAGGACTTTTTCAAACACCGTTTTTGATGTTTCATCAGCTAAGAGCTTGTAAGTTTTTTTATACACTTCTTTGTTGGCTAAAAAGTCCTCTTTAAAATCCTCCATAAAGGGAGGTTGGGCTAAATCAAAGGGGCTATATTTATAGAAACTCAAATAATTGAAGTGAGTAAACCCCAACGCATCCAATGTGCGTTTAACTTCTTGTGGACTTCCCATGGCTACGGCTAAAATAAGCGCATCTTTTGGAACATCTTGAATTTGCAGTATCTCTTTTTTTCTTGAACTTTGCACACGAGTAAAATCATCAATGATGCCATCCACTTCCACATATTTTAAAACCGATTTGGTAAATTTATTGATGCCTAAAATATATTTTTTACGCTTGGTTGAGTGAATAAACTCTTCAACTAAGGCACGTTGTGTTTCATTGATATAATCAAAATCGATAAGATGCAAAATGGCTTTTCCTCTTTTTTGGTATTTGAAAGTATAGCCAAATCTGTATTTACATATTACAATGCTATAATGCGCATTATAAAAATTTAAAGGCTTTACCATCATACTCAACAGACTCTCAATTCAACAACAATTCAGTGCATTTTGCAAAGAAAACAATCCAAAAGATATGGATGAAGCCATCAAATATTTTGCTGTTTTTGGCGGACTTGATGTCAAAATTGATATGTCTCGACCTCTTTTAGAACTCATTGAAACGGTCATTTTAAACAAATATCGATTTTTACGAAACGACATCAGCCAACTGACCAACGGGGATACCGTTTTACACTCACTTTTAACGGCCATTGCATTAAGTGACAGAAGAACCAATGCCGCCTTTAAACGCGCAAAAATTTCGTTTGATAACGGCATGGAGTGTGTGGATGAGTTGGTCAAAAGTAACCTCATTAAAATTGAGACCTCGCAAAAACATTTGACTGACCAAAATGAAGAGTATGAAGTCTCTGAAAAACTGCTTTTTACTTCGCCTTATTTGCGATTTTGGTTTGCTTTTATTTCACCTTTATTTCAAGGCATTAAAAAAGGGGAGTATAAAGAGTTTTATGACACTTTTGATAAAAGAGCCGATGAGTTTACCGATGTGGTTTTTGAACAACTTTGTCATGAGTTTATCAAGTTGAGTTTCACCGAAGATAAAATTAAAAAACTGGGGCGTTATTGGGACAGTCAAGATGAACTCTCTATCATAGGTAAAACCCAATCGGGCAAAAAAATTATAGGTTCATGCAAATATACTCACAATAAAATCAAAAAAAGTGAACTGAACAAACTCAAAGAGGTGGCAAAAAACATAGAAATGACGCCTGACATTTTTATACTCTTCTCAAAAGCAGGGTTTTCAAGCGAATTAAAAGCGATGAAAAATGAAACGGTGCGTCTTTATACTCCAAGAAATTTAAAGATTTTAGTGGCTCAATGAAACTGCGTTTAGGTACCTTTAACCTTTTCCAATTTGTGGCACCCCCTTTTTCATGGTATATTAAAAAAGATCGTTTCACAAAAGAGGAGTTTGAGAGCAAAAAAAGTTGGATAAAACAACAAATTTCTCAAATGGATTGTGATATTATTGGCTTCCAAGAAGTTTTTTCAGCGCATGTTTTAGAAGAGCTTGTCAAAGAGTTGGGATTTACCTATTTTCAAACAACCGATTGTGCAAAGCTAGAAAACAATAGTGTTTTTATGAGCACTGTCGTAGCAATTGCTTCAAAATATCCCATTAAAGAACTGCAAAAAATTGCCATTGATTCTACTAAAAGTAAAAACGATTTCCAGTTTTCAAGGCTTCCCATTAAAGCGCATATTGTTTTGCCCAACCAAGAAGAGCTTTGGGTTTATGTGTGTCATTTAAAATCCAACCGTCTCAATGAGTTTGAGTATGTTTTTAAAAAAACCGATACCCTCCTAAAGAAAAAAGAGGTTACCAAAAATGCGTTAAAAAATGGTTACTCCCCTGCATTAAAGCAGAGACTTCAAGAAGCCACTGCCCTTTTTTTTGATATTAAAAAAGAGAAACTGCCTGTGATTTTAATGTGTGATTTGAACGATAAAGAGTTTTCCATTACCATTGATGCACTCAGCAATAAAAGTTACTACACCAAAGAGGCCAAAAAAGACAATTTACTTTTATACGATGCGTACAATCTCTTAGAACATAAAATCTATAATCCTCATCCCGAACAAAAAGAGCTTAAACGCACTCCTACAAGTTATTACCAAGCCCATGGCAATGTATTGGATTATATTTTTGTCTCACGGGCATTTCATCCACAGAAAAAAGAGTGTATTGCCCCTGTTACTTCGTATGAAATCTTCGATGCACATTTACAAAAGAACCAAAATGGTTCCCTGCTTCAAAGCGACCATGCCCAAGTGGTTTGTGAAGTTTTGTATAATAAATAACCACTTTAAGTTTGACATTTTTGCCCAATTGCACTAAACTGAAAACATATTATTGAATTCTTTAAGTCCTCCTATTCATTTATTATGGCATTTTTTCAACCAAAAGGGCAATAATGGAAATAGTGGAACTCACTCGTGAAGAGTTTTTAACCTCAGCACAAACTATTGAAGATTTTGACAGTCTGAATTTCAGCAAACACTGCTTAGATTGGTGGGATAACTATTACAGTTGGACAAAATTTCCTCCTTTGGCACTCAAAGAAGATGACGAACACCTCTGTTATTTGTTCTACCATATCTCTAAAGACAACGAATATTTAACCATCCACAATCTTCTTACTCCTAAACTCTTTCGTTATAAAGGGTATGCCCAAATACTCTTAGAACACATTTTCAAAACCGTTGCCAAACAACCCGTTCGGCGTTTTAGAATGTATTGTGTCTCTTCATCTTTAGGCTTTTACAATAAATTGGGGTTAGAGTATTGGGGAATTAATGATTCTGGGCAATACTATTGTGATTATAAGATGCCTGAACAATCCATAGATGAGATACCAAAAATCGTTCAAGAGGCCTCTTTGGATGAGTTAAGTGATGAATCCATTTTAGAGATATATAAGAAACTTAAAAACAATGGGACACAACTCGAAGAGAAAAGATCCGATATTTTTAAAAATTCTTTGGATGAATTTTCAGATAAATATCACTTTGATCTGTTGTCTAAAAAAGTAGATGAAATCAACAAATAATTATAAAATCTCTTGAACTCGTCCAACTTCACCAGAGGTGAGCCGAACTTTTATCCCATGAGGATGACTGGGTGAATTGGTTAAAATATCTTTCACCACTCCAGAGGTCAATTTCCCACTTCTTTGGTCTGCTTTTAAGACAATATTGACTTTGAGTCCTTGTTTGATATCAAATCGTTTTTTAGGATCCATTATTGCTCTTTGTGCGTATAACTTAAAATATCTTTGGCAAAATCAATATGATAAAAAAAGATGATTTTAAACAACATCGACACTTTAGTATTTTTCTCAACACTCGTATCTAAAATAGGAAAAGAGAAACCTTTGGCTTCTTCATTTTTGGGTTTAACTGTAATAATAACAGGCTTAAGTGTTTTCATCATATTTAACGTCGCTTGATACTCTTTGGGTTTTAAACCATTGAGCATGTCGCCATCACGTTCCTCTTTTTGCATGGCAGAAAAAAGAGTATTGTAGGTCTCTTTGAAAATTGATTTTTCCCAAGAGAGTTTTCCTTTTGAGAAGTGGCATGCCGCACTCTTATTTAAAATAGGGTTGGGTTTCTCTTTTTTAATCTCTTCAATCATTTGAAGAAAAAAGTTTTTTCCGCCAAGAGTGTTGGCTTTTTCTAAGATATCTTTATGCAATTGTTGTTGTGTTTGTTCATCTAAGTCAATAAAATTCATGCTACTCCGATTGTATTTGTATCTGGAAGTATATCAAAATTTGCTCTGTTTTAAAGCGCTATTGAATTGAATGTAGCAATTAATGGCTGTCTCTTTTGTTTAAATTGATATCAAAATACTCATTTAAGATTTTATTGCGACTCTTTTCCGTTATCTCCCAAGATTTTTTTTCACCATCTTTTTTTAAATGAACGGTATTGTTTGTCAAAGTAACTCTTCCATCTTTTAACGCACGTGTCACAAGAAGAGGTGCATGATTTGAAAATTTTTCATAATTTTTACCTTCAAAAATGTGGGCAAAATCGGCCACACGTTTGACCTCTTTTGTAAAATGGTATCTGGGATGCCAACCTTTGTGTTTATGATTGATTAAAAGCACATACTCCTCATTGGCGTTTCTTATTTTATACTCATTGTTTTCTGCCACACTGATATAGTTTTCATCATGTAAGGGCATGGGTTCACGCACATTTTGACCATTGGCGACATCAACCAAATACTCTTCATTCTCCAGTTTTACAAGCAATGCCAAATGAGGATAGTCATATCCAATGTAGGTTAAGTCTTCGACTTTTGCCAAAATCATTTGAACACTAAAACCTAAGGTTTTGAGCAAATAAGCAAAAAGCGTATTGGATTCATAACAGATTCCGCCTCGATTGTTGCAAACGATTTTCTCATATATGTTTAAAATATTGGCACTGAACTCTTTGTTGAGCACAAAATCTAAGTTTTCATAAGGGACATAAAGCAAATAGTGTTTCATGAGAAGTTTAAGCGTTTCAAGCGTGGGTTTATAGTTTTGTATATCAGGGGTTAATGCGATTCTTTCTAATATTTTTTCAATTTGAAGCATACTCAAAACCTTACCGTTTTTGAAATTATAGCTTATTGAACTTTAGTTAAACCAAGGGCATTGAGTTTATAAATCGTAGGCGTTAAACTCTCAATAAAACTTTTATGGTGAGATACAATAATCATCGATTTCTTCAAACGATTTAATATGGTAATAATTTTTGCTTCTGCCTCTTCGTCCAAGGCATTTGTTGGTTCATCTAAGAGTAGAATCTTTGGTTCTAAAATAAGCAAACCTGCAAGTGCCACAATCTTTTGCTCTCCGCCACTGAGTTCAAATATGATACGATCTCTTAAGTGTAAAATTCCCAATTCATCCAAAAGCATCATCCCTTTTTCTATGGAATCCTCTTTGCTCTCTCCCTTAGCTCGAAGGGCAAAAATGACATCTTCAATGACCGTAGGACATAAAAAATGGTTGGATACATCTTGAGGCAAATAACCAATATTTGCTCGATGACTTTTAAAATCTTTTAAATCGTTGATTTTATTGTGAAAAATCTCCACAAAACCTGCGGTAGGACAAATGAGTCCTGCGGCAATTTTAAGTAAGGTACTTTTCCCACAACCATTGGGACCAATGATAGCAACTTTCTCTTCATGCCCCACATTTAAAACCACATTTGAAAAGAGTGTTTTATCTTCACACGCATATTCAACTTCTCGAAAATTCAATGAGCAACTCATACCATAAACACCTTGAATAAAATTACAACTGCCACAAATAAGACCAAAAAGAGATCTTTAAGTTCCACCAAGGAGCTCTCTAAAAGGTAAATATTCCCATTAAAACTTCTGCTTTTAAGACTCTCTTGCATGTTGTGTGCTTTTTTGATTGATTTAATGAACATCATACCAAAAATATTGCCAAAGGTTTCATAAGTGAAGAGTGTACTTTTTGAATGAAATCCTCTGACTTTGAGTGTATTCTTGATGTTTTTAAACTCTTGCAATAAATACGTAATGAGTGAAATCGTAAAATAAAAGGTACTGACAAATTTATTGGGAAAATGCAAGGCATTAAAACCTCTTACAATGTCGTAGCCTTTTGATTTATAAAAGAGTGTGATATTAAAGCCCAAAATCAGATTGGTTCTGAAAAAAAGCTCCCACGCTTTTTGTTCATTTTGGAAATAGACAAACAAGACCAAAAAGAGAATGAAAAAATTCAGTAAAAAAACTTTTTTCAGAATTTTTGGCACCTCTTTATAATCGATAAAAAAAAGATAAAGTATGGGGAAAAGGTAAAAAATATGCAAAGCATTAAACGCAACAAAGCCCGAATAGATAAATGAAACAACTAACTTAACGGCCTGATTACTCACGTTTTTTTACCCTTTTTAAAATATAAAAAAGCGCTGCCATAATCAACAATGCCCATAAAATTTTCCAATGCTCACTCTTTTGCTCTTTTTGTTGATGCTCCTCAATTTTTTCAGTAGATAACTTCTCCGTCTCAATCGTTTGAGAGACAAAATGCCCACTGCCTGCATCAATACTGATGTTGAGTTTTTCATACGGTGAAGTATAAATGTATTCACCCTTTTCATCAAGCACATCTTTAAGAATTATTTCTTCACCGTTTTTAATGGTTAAACCACATTTTTGGCAAGGTGCACCCGAAGCAAAATAGGCATAAATATCAATTTTACTCTTTTCAGAAGTGACAAACAAATTGATTTTATGCGCAAATACAAAACTTACAAGAAGTAAAAAAAGTGTCAATATTTTCATCTTATGCCTTTAACATTTGGGGATAGCTTTTTTGAATGAAAGAGAGTAAAAACATCGTTACAACTCCCTCAATCATCATGGCTATAAAATTAACAGCAAAAATAGTATATGCTGCCCACTCATACTCCGCTTTTGAAAAATACAGCGTACCTGTTAAAAAAAGAGTTGAGAAAAAAACACCCAAAAATCCTACCAAAAAGAACTTAAATTTCTCATTGAGTTTTTGTGTTATCTCTAAATGGTATAAGTAGTAAATAATAATAGCAGGAGTTGCCATAATAAAAAGATTTACCCCAATAGAGACGACCCCACCATAGCCCAACAAAAGTGCTTGCAAGATGAGTGCAATAGCAATACTTAAAAAACAACTCCAGCCAATCAATAAACCAATTATGCCCACTAAAACAAGGTGTATTTGGGTCACACCCAAAGGAATATGTACAAAAGTTGCTATAAAAAACATTGCACTCATGGCTGCAGTAAGAGTGATGTTCTCCTCTTTAATATCTCTGGCGGATTTGTACAAAGCAAACAGACTCACGGCAGATATCACCACCGTAGCTTCTAAAGAGATAACGCCATCTGAAATGTGCATTTTAGTACGCCTTCACCCAAATAAGTGCCCCATTTTCTATTGGATAGCTTTTGCCATCTTTGTATTTAAGTTCACCCTCTTCAATAAGTGCTGCAAAACCCCACCAACCTTTATGGTTCATAACAAAACTGAACTCTCCATTGGCATTGGTTTTCACCACTTGAGTCACATGTGCATCGCTGGGTGCTTTTAAGCCAAACTCATTATAAAGTTCAACTTCAACTTCTGTATCTGCTGCTGGTTTTCCATTATGTAAAACCACACCTGAAAAGATATTGCCGGCATACAGACCAAAAGGTTTTACCAAAGGTACGATTTCATATTTCAAACCAAGGGGTTTATCCCAACCCTCTTCAAGTCCATAACCACTGACAATCAACTTTGGTACATGAGAGATAAACTTCTCTTCACTGGGTTCAAAGTAAGGTGTTGGTTGTACAAAAAATTGATAAATACCTGGTCTTTTAACTTTATATTCCCCTTTCCAAGACTTATGGTCTAACTTGGACGTTTGAGTCACAGGAATAGGAGTTTTTGTAGAATCAAGATAAACCCCTATAGGTTTTTCCATTGTCATACCACTTTGTTCAAACGGATGAATAAATGAGATATCAAATGTCAGCGTTGAATCTTTTTGATTCTCAATCACATCATGATTTGAAATAAACGTAAGAAAATGTGCATTAGCAACAGTAGCTAAGATAAGTGCAGTCAATAATTTTTTCATTTTAACCCTTTTTTTGATTTGAGACATTATAAACTTATGCTTTTTACAGTAAAATAAATTTTTATATTTCTTATATACTTTTGGGACTGAAAATGCATTCATGTATCTACTGTCATGCCAGACAGACTTATCAACTTAACAATGGCCACATTAAATGTGCTGCTTGCAAGAGAAAATACTCTCTTAAAAAATTTAAGCAACAAAAAGAGATCATTAAACACTTTTGCAATGACTCTACTGCTTTACAAACTGCACATCAACTCAACCTTAACTATGTAACAGTATTAAACCAATACAAACGTTACAGAGCTTTAATCATTCGATATGCCGATGAACAGTATCAAAATAAGAAAACCGCTTCCAGTGAGTATGATGAGTATATCTATAAAAAGAGTCCCACTCATTTGGGAGAAAATTTTTTAACCTTTACTTATGAGAATAAAATCTATAATCTGATGTTGCCTTCACTTCAAAAATTCACCAATTATGACAACAATGAAAAAGATTTATCCAAATTTTTGTTTTTACATAAGATTGCAAAGTTAGAGAGCAAACACTCATTAATCAATGATTTTTGGTCCTATTTTGAAAGTGCGTTAAAAAAATACAAAGGGGTTGAGAATGGGAATTTTATCTACTATTTAAAAGAGATTGAGTTTAAATTTAATCACGTAAAAGAAGTTCAAGAAGAGACTCTTCTTAAACTCTGTTGGGCTTAATCTTTAGGCATAACCTTGACATCCACAATTTGGAACTCAATTATATTAAGATAAGTACCTAAAATAAGAACTTTAATTAAAATAGAATTTTATAGTACCGTAAAAAATACCGTATAATTTTATACCTGCCAGTAATTATAAATATTTAATTAATTTTAAAAATTAAGATTTCTTATTAAGTTTATAATTTTTAAAAAATTCATCAATCTTTAATTTTATTATATATAAATTAATATTAAATATATAAAAACATAACGCCAAAAAACAATATATTTTCTTAATAAAAATCCCATTTATAGGGACTCTTACTTTTTATTGTCAATTCTCAAAAATTAAACTAAACTTCTCAAAACAGATAAAAAAGAAAGGAAAATAATCAAATGGAAAATGATAAATTACTTAAAATAAAAGAAGTATGTAATCTACTAAATGTGTCAACTAGAAAATTTTACGAGGATATCAAAACAGATAAAACTTTTCCACAAAGTTTTAGATTAGCAAATACTAAAACAAAACTATATTCACAAAAAGAAGTTACTGAATGGATTAGTTTACAAATGCAACATAATAGAGTTTCATAAAACTCAACTCTCTTAATCGATCGAGAAATTTTTTAAGAAAGAAGAGCCGTGTATTCAAAACATAGTTGTCATGAACATGAATATTATAATAAAAATATGCTTGTTCTTGATTAAATATATTTAATTAATAAAGGACACATAATATGTCATTACTAGTAACTGCAAAAGTACTTAATACAATATTACCATCTTCAGCAAAAAGCATTTTACTTCCAATTGGAGATTTTGCTGATGATAATGGCTTTGCTTTTCCATCTATTCGTACCTTATCATTCAAATCAAGTGTAAAAAAGACTGCCCTACTATATCACTTAAAGACCTTAGAAAATTTAAAACTTATAAAGCGTACAAAAAGATATGCAGACAATTCAAACAAAAGGCATACTTCAACTGCATATTTAATAAATATAAAAGAACTTGATAAATATACATTTGAATATAAAAATTTAAATAAAGAAGACTTAGCAAAATTAGAAAGGAAAATTATAGAAGTTGGAAATAAATATCAAAAAGAATATCAAGATGTTAGAAATTATGAATCAGAAAAAAGAAAAAGAAAATCAAAAAGTTCACAATGTGAACAACCTAAATTAAGTGAAAAGTCACAATGTGAACAATTAAATGATTCAACTTGTGTGAACAACTTGAATCATCAATCTTATATTGATGAAGATGAACTAAATAAATATTTTGATGAGTTTTATCTATACCTCAATACAATAGGAATATATGCTACTAAGTCAATTGAAATGCATAAAAATACTATTAAAGTCAATTTACTAAAAGGTCATAAGTTTACTATGCAAAATTATAAAGATTTTAGGTCTAAAAATACTGCTTAGTATAGTGTTCGGTCAAATAATCATTTGTGAATGAACTTTTCTACTCACACTACACACATTTTCCAACAAGTTGAAAAATCGTGTAAAAGTGAAAAATACAAGAATTCATTCATAGAAAAAAGGAAGGTTTGAAATGAATTTATTTTATTTTCTAAATATAGACACACACCCAATGGGTATGTGCTTGTAAATTTCAAGAAATGAAATTTCAAATTCACTATGTAGTAGTGCTAATTTGCAAATTCGCACTAGAACTCTAGATGCAATTTGTATAGACCCTCAGGGTCTATAATTTAAAGATAAGGACATAATATGAGAAAAGCAAGTTTTAATTATCAAGGAATGAAACATCATTCTTATAAACATAATTTTAGAAAATCTAAGGTAAATTATCTATTAATTCATGATGATAGTGTAAATGAGTATTATAATAGTAAGGTAGATTTAGATAAATATTTAGACAAAGCAAAAACTTTAGGTAAAGAGCTTACAAATAGATCTATGCAACAAAAGGCTATTGATAACTTTTACCAAGAAGCTGTTATTAATCTACTTTCACACCATACCATTGAAGATGTAAAACAGTTATTTAAAAACCTACAAGAACAATTTAACACAAAAGCCTTTGAACCACTTCAAATATCAGTACATAAAGATGAAGGTGTTTACCTTAAGTTTTTAGATAATAACCTTGATATTAACCATCTATGGCATGATGCTACTAATCTAAAGTTTTATGATACTAGAACTTATGAAGATGTATCAGATAAGATAATTTCTTATGCTCCAGCAAGAGATATTTATTATGATGATGTAACTAAAAAGTTTTATGAAGATGAAGCCTTTACCAAAGAGTTTAATACAACAGATAAAGAAACTTATATAAATTACCATGCTCATGTAGTATTCTCAAAATTTGATCCTACTAAAGGCAAAAATGTTAGGCTATGTAAAAGTGATCTAAGTACTATCCAAGATATAACAGCAAATTCTTTAATTATGAGAAGGGGGCAAAAAGGTCAAAATAAAAGGTTAAACCATTGGCAATTAAAACAAGCCATTGATATAAATAAACAAAAACAAGAAGATTTACAAGCTAAACTTCAAGAAGAAACTAAAATTAAAAACAACTATGAAAATAGTTTAAATAAGGTTGCTGATATTCTTCAATATGAAGGGGAAGATATAGATAAATTAATTGAAGAGACTAAAAAACTGAAACAAGCCTATCAATCTACCTTAGAACAACTAAATACTATTGATACAATAATAGTTACTAAAGCAAAAGTACCTAAAGAGATAAATACTTTAGATAAAAAGATTGCATATATAGTTCAAGAGAATAACTGGTTTAAATCAAAGTTTATGGAACTAGTTAATATCCTAAACATTGAGGTTAAATCATTTACTGAAATTTTTGAAAAAGTTAGAGAAAA
This sequence comes from Marinarcus sediminis (SeqCode), assembly GCF_048571275.1. Lineage (GTDB taxonomy): Bacteria > Campylobacterota > Campylobacteria > Campylobacterales > Arcobacteraceae > Marinarcus > Marinarcus sediminis. The sequence goes on along the minus strand of NZ_CP182357.1, from coordinate 1,394,506 downwards.
ACTAAGTTCAAAAGGTAAAAATATATTTAGTAAATTAATTGAAGATACTAAAGAGTTAAATAAAAAGATTCTTGTTGAGCCTAGGGTAAATGAAAAAGTTGATTTAGATTTTAGTTTCAAAAAAGATAATGTTGTAAAAAAAGAACCATTTAAAAGAAAAAAAAATAAAAATGATTCACTATAAATCACTTTCATTTTACTATAGATTATATTTAAAAATGATACACTAACAATCTTATATAAAAACTATCTGGGAAAACATGATAAAAGAGAATGACATAGAACAAAATTTTATTAATAAATTAGTTGATCAAAAATATACATACAGACCTGATATTCGTACCCGTAAAACTTTGGAAGAAAATTTCAGACAAAAATTTCAAGAACTGAACTATGTCAATCTAAGTGATGCAGAGTTTTCAAGACTAATAGATCAGATTATCTCTGCTGATGTCTTTACAGCTTCAAAACGATTAAGAGAATACAGCACTTTTGAACGAGATGATGGTACCCCACTACACTATACACTTGTAAATATAAAGAATTGGTGTAAAAATAGCTTTGAAGTTATCAATCAACTACGGATGAATACAGACAATAGCTATCACAGATACGATGTGATACTACTTATCAATGGTATCCCTCTTGTGCAAGTTGAGCTCAAAACTTTAGATATATCTACACGTCGTGCAATGCAACAAATAATAGAATATAAAAATGATATAGGTAATGGCTACACAAAAACACTACTTTCTTTTATGCAACTTTTTATTGTGAGTAATCAAAATAATACTTACTATTTTGCAAACAATAATACTAAGCATTTTAATTTTAATGCAGATGAGCGATTCTTACCTCTTTATGAATATGCAGATGAAGAAAATAAAAAAATACATCTTCTAAACGATTTTACACAAACCTTTTTATCAAAATGTACTTTAGGTGAAATGATAAGTAGATATATGGTACTAATAGAGAGTGAGCAAAAACTTATGATGATGCGACCGTATCAAATTTATGCGGTTAAAGCCATCGTGTCATGCATAGATAGAAATTGCGGAAACGGCTATATCTGGCATACAACGGGAAGTGGTAAAACACTCACATCATTTAAGGCTTCAACACTACTCAAAGATAGCCCTGATATTGAAAAATGTCTGTTTGTAGTGGATAGAAAAGATTTAGACCGTCAAACAAGAGAAGAGTTTAACAAGTTTCAGGCAGGGTGCGTAGAAGAAAATACCAACACCGATACACTTGTTAAAAGACTACTCTCAAATGATTATAGCGACAAGGTAATCGTTACAACCATACAAAAACTAGGTATTGCACTTGATGGTACAAATAAAAACAACTATAAAAAAAGACTTGAATCTTTAAGTGATAAACGAGTTGTATTTATCTTTGATGAGTGCCACAGAAGCCAATTTGGAGAGAACCATAAAGCGATAAAAGAGTTCTTTCCAAAATCTCAACTTTTTGGTTTTACAGGTACCCCTATTTTCCCAGAAAACTCTACCTACAAAGAGATTAACGGTGAAGAGAAAACTATCAAGACTACTGCAGATATATTTGGAGGAGAAAAACCACTGCACGCCTACACCATCACCCATGCCATAGGCGATGATAATGTTTTGCGTTTCCATGTGGATTATTACGAAGCAGATACAAAAGTGAAAACAAACAATACCATCAGTCAAAAAGCAGTTGTAGAAGCCATCTTAGCTAAACACGACGCGGCAACCCAAGAGAGAAAATTTAACGCCGTCCTAGCCTCATCATCTATCAACCATGCTATAGAGTACCATAGACTTTTTAAAGAGATTCAAGCAGAGCAAAAAACACAAGATGAGAGCTTTATGCCTCTTAATATCGCTTGTGTATTCTCTCCGCCTGTGCAAGTGCTTGACCCAAACTCAACCAACAAAAAAGACATCGAACAACTCGAAGAGGATTTACCCCAAGAAAAAGCGGACAACTCTGTCAAACCAAATGAAAAGAAAAAAGCTCTCATAGAGATTATCAACGATTATAACATTCAGTACGGTACAAACCACGACATCAACAACTTTGATGCATATTATCAAGATGTACAACAGCGCATCAAAGACCAACAATACTCAAACCAAGATTACCCTCATAAAAACAAGATAGATATAACCATCGTAGTTGATATGCTTCTGACTGGATTTGATTCTAAGTATCTGAGTACACTCTATGTAGATAAAAACCTAAAATATCACGGACTTATCCAAGCATTTTCAAGAACAAACAGAATATTAAACGACACTAAACCTTATGGTAATATCTTAGATTTTAGAGGGCAAGAGGATGAAGTAGATAAAGCGATGGTACTTTTTTCAGGTAAAAAAGACAAAGAGCAAGCTAAAAAAATATGGCTTGTAGATGCTGCTCCTGTTGTGATAGAAAAACTCAACAATGCGGTAAGTGCCATAGAGAGTTTTATGACCTCAAAAGGACTTAAAAATACCCCTGAAGAGGTAAACAACCTACAAGGCGATGAGGATAAAGCACGATTTATCAATCTCTTCAAAGAGGTGCAACGCCTAAAAACTCAGCTAGACCAATACACAGACCTCACCGAAGAGAACAAACAAACCATCGAGGAAGTGATCCCCAAAGATACCCTTAGAGCTTTTAAAGGTGTCTATCTTGAAACAGCGGCAAAGCTAAAAGCACTGCAAGAGAAAAACAAAGATGAAGCTTCTGACTTAATAGAACAACTTGATTTTGAGTTTGTTCTTTTTGCTTCTGCGGTAATTGACTATGACTACATCATGAGTCTTATCGCCAAATATACAGGCACATCAAGTGAAAAACAAAAGATGAATAAAGAGCAACTCATAGGACTCATAGAATCAGATGCCAAGTTTATGGGTGAAGTTGAAGATATAAAAGCTTATATAGAAACTCTTAAAATGGGAGAAGTTTTAAATGAGGATGAGATTAAGATAGGCTACGAAATTTTTAAAGCCAAAAAATCATCCAATAAGATTGATGAGATAGCGGCAAACTATGGACTGGAGAAAAAAGCACTTAAAGAGTTTGTAGACATAACCTTAACACGCCTTATCTTTGATGCTGAAATGTTAAGCGACCTCTTTGCTCCGCTAGAGCTTGGCTGGAAAGAGCGAGCCAAAAAAGAGACACAGATGATGAACGAGCTGATACCGCTTCTTAAAAAACAAGCGGGTGAACATGAGATATCGGGGCTTAGTGCGTATGAAGAATAAAAGCCTTACATGTAACGTACCTGAGCTAAGGTTTTCTGAGTTTAAAGATGAGCCTGAATGGAAAGAAAAGCCACTTGGAAAATGTTTGTTAAAACATCCAGATTATGGAGTAAACGCGGCAGCGGTACCATTTTCAGAAAACTTACCGACATATTTACGAATTACAGATATTTCTGTGGATGGATATTATCTGAGTAATGAGAAAGTTTCAGTAGATATTGATGCAACAAGTGACAATTATTTAGAAGATGGGGATATTGTTCTTGCTCGAACTGGTGCAAGTGTTGGAAAATCCTACAAATACAGAAAAGAAGATGGTGCTTTAGTTTTTGCTGGATTTTTAATTCGTGTAAAACCTGATAAGAAAAAATTGAATTCAGATTTACTTTTTCATTTTCTTTCAACTGATAAATATTGGAGTTGGGTCAATATTACTTCTGCACGCAGTGGACAACCAGGCATAAATGGAAATGAGTATGCAAGCTTACTTGTTCCAATTCCAGCAACATTAGAAGAACAACAAAAAATCGCTGATTGTCTCTCTTCTATCGATAATCTTATCACCGCCCAATCTAAAAAAGTAGAAGCACTCAAAGAGCACAAAAAAGGGCTAACGCAACAACTTTTCCCGACTGATGGCGAAAAAGTACCAAAGCGTAGATTCCCTGAGTTTTTGAATGATGGGGAGTGGGAAGAGAAGCCGTTAAGTAAAGTTGGAGAAATAATCACAGGAAGTACTCCTGCCACTGCCAATTTAGAAAACTATGGCGGTAGCAAATTATTCGTATCACCAGCAGATATTTCGGATACAAGATATATAACGACAACAAAAACAACTCTCAGCGAACAAGGTTTTATGCAAACAAGACATATTAAAGCAAATAGTATTTTATTTGTTTGCATAGGTTCAACTATTGGAAAAGTCGCACAAAATAAATTTGATTGTGCAACGAACCAACAAATAAATTCTATTGTACCTTTTGATGAATATTCAAACGATTTTATATATTCAGCTCTAGAAAATAGTTCATCAAGAATAGCTTCACTAGCTGGGAATCATGCTGTACCAATTATAAACAAGACTTTTTTTTCATCTGTTTTGATTAGCTGCCCTTTATTGCCTGAACAACAAAAAATCGCTGATTTCCTAAGTTCCATCGATAACCTTATCACCGCCCAATCTAAAAAAATAGAAACACTAAAAGAGCATAAAAAAGGGCTAATGCAACAGCTATTTCCAAGTAATAATATAAAAGGATAATACAATATGGAATTGTCAGAAGTAGCAAATCAATTAGTTTCTTTGGAAGAAAGTATAGTGTTAGTCTATGCATTTAATGCGACAGGTAAGACAAGATTATCGGTTACCTATAAAAATGAAACTAAAAAGGCAAATGATGATAAACATTCAGGGGTATACTATAATGCTTTTAGTGAAGATTTATTTGGTTGGGATAACGACAATGAGAATAATGAAGAAAATATTTGTTTAAAAGTATTACATAGTAGTCTAAGTAAATTTCATAGTTTATTTACAGAAGAAGAAATTAGAGAAAAATTAAAACCATATAATCCCAAATATGATTTTAGATTTGAGATAAATGATGCGGAAAAAGGTATTGAATCAATTACTTTTTTTATGCCAGAAGATGAAGAGACAAATATTAAAATTTCAAGAGGTGAAGAGCGTATATTTGTTTGGTGTTTTTTCTTAGCATTGTTTGAAGTTGAAGGGTGGGCAGATGAGCAGTCTAAACATTTTTTCATCGATGATCCTGTTTCAAGTCTGGATGATCATAATATTTTTGTAACGGCAATAACGCTTTTTGACCTAATCGAAAAATATTTTAAAGAAAGAAAAATTGTAATAACAACCCATCATATTGGTTTGTTTTCTATCTTATATAATTGGTTATACAAAGGAGAAAAAGCTTCCAAATTCAAAAAAAGAGGTGGTGGCTCATATGTTAAATCTTATATATTGAATCGTAAAGACGACAATACTTTATCATTAGATAAATTTGAAAAAAGTGTATTTCTATACCACTTACATTTATTGCAAAAATTAAAAAAAGCAAAAGATGATGATGAATTATATGGCTATCATTTTGTATTATTAAGACAAATTTTAGAAAATATAGCTTCTTTTTTAGGTGTTGGACAGTTTGCATATGTTTTACAACAAATTGGTATTAATGATGTAAAAATTCCAAATATGATAAATGTTTTATCTCATAAAAATGTTTTCTATTATGAAACAGATACCATATCTCCAAGTAATAAAGATGATTTTAAAGAAATATTAAATGCTTTATTTGCTAAATATAATTTTCAAGTATAAAGAGGTTAATCAATGAGCGAAGAAGAAAAAAACAGACTAGGTCAAATTCTTTGGGATATTGCCAATGATTTACGAGGGACTATGGATGCAGATGATTTCCGTGATTATATGCTTTCATTTTTATTTTTACGCTATCTATCAAGTAACTATGAAAAAGCGGTAAAAAAAGAGCTAGGGTCTGATTATCCAGATGACACACCTCAAGATGTGTTGAAAAAGCTTAAAGCAGCCACCCCATTACAAATTTGGTATGACGAAAATCCTGATGATATAAAAATGTTTGAAAAAATGATGAGAAAAAAAGTGCATTATGTTATCCCTCCAAAGTACACATGGGACAGCATAGCAGAGATGGCACGAACCCATGATGATGAACTATTTATAACTTTAGAAAAAGGTTTTAAGCATATCGAAGAAGAGTCTTTTGAAAGTAGCTTTGCAGGACTGTTTTCAGAGATAAACCTTAGTTCGGAAAAATTAGGAAAAACCCCAAAAGACAGAAATAAAAAGCTTTGTGACATTATTAGTAAAATCGCTAGTGGGATTAAAAATTTCTCAACCGATAGCGATAAACTAGGGGATGCCTATGAGTACCTCATAGGACAGTTTGCCGCAGGAAGCGGTAAAAAAGCGGGAGAGTTTTATACTCCGCAGGCAATTTCTACTATACTCTCTGAGATTGTTACCCTTGACTCTCAAGACCCTCGTCTTGGCAAAAAAAACAGACTCGATAAAGTTTTTGACTTTGCTTGCGGTTCAGGGTCTTTACTTTTAAATGTAAAAAAACACTTAGGGAAAGATGGAACTATCGGAAAGATTTATGGTCAAGAGAAAAATATAACTACTTATAACCTTGCTCGGATGAATATGCTTTTGCATGGTGTAAAAGACAGTGAATTTGAGATTTTTCATGGTGATTCTTTAACGAATGATTGGGATATACTCCAAGAGAGAAACCCCAATAAACAGATGAAATTTGATGCAATTGTAGCAAATCCTCCTTTTAGTTATAGATGGGATTCAAGTGAAGAGATGGCTAAAGATATCCGATTTGCTGCTTTCGGGCTTGCACCAAAATCTGCGGCTGATTTTGCATTTTTACTTCATGGCTTTAACTTCTTAGATGATGCTGGAACTATGGCTATTATCCTGCCTCATGGGGTGCTGTTTCGTGGAGGTGCTGAGGAAAGAATAAGACGAGGATTATTAGAAAAAGGATATATTGATACGGTTATCGGTCTGCCTTCCAATCTGTTTTTCTCTACAGGTATCCCTGTGTGTATATTGGTACTTAAAAAATGTAAGCTATCTGATGATGTGTTATTTATAAATGCAAGTGAGCATTTTGCCAAAGGAAAACGTCAAAACCGTTTACGTGTAGGAGAAAACGGTGAGCCAAATGATATTGAGAAGATAGTAAATACGTATCAGTATAGAAAAGAAGAAGATAGATATTCTAAACGAATATCTATGGAACGTATCGAAGAAGAGGGCTATAACCTCAACATATCAAGATACATAAGTACAGCCAAAGAAGATAAAAAAATAGACTTGAAAAAAGAGAATGAAAAACTAGTAGGGTTGGAAGAAGATATAGTTAAATATACAAAAGAACATAATGAATTTTTAAAAGAGTTAAAGTTAAATTTACTTCCTTAAAATACATTGACTTTGAGCATATTATTTATGCTTAAAGTCTATCAAAATATTCAAATCAACTTCTAAATAATCAGCAATCCTAACTACATGAATTAAATTAAAATGTTTACCATTCTTATTATTCTCACAATCACAATAAAAACTAACAGAATTAAATCCTACATTTTGTGAGAATTCTAATTGAGATTCACCTTTTTCTTGGCGATATTTTTTTACATTTTTTGATACTAATTTATAAAATTCTTCGGCATCTTCATAGAGTTTATTCAATTATTCACCTAATGGTTAATTATTTTTTAAAGTGTATCAATATAAAATGTTTAAATCATTCAGCTATAGATGAATAAAACTTATTAGGAATAAAATTATGTCAATTTTCAAAAAAAGTGAAGAGTATCAGGAGTTTATAAAAAAACATAATATCGAATCAGAAGATAATATACGGAATATAAAACATTCAAGCACAGCTGAGTTAATAATTAAAATAATGCTAGTAGGAACAGCAATTTATTGGCTTTATGGAATATGGGGTATGTTCAATTCAAGACAAGGTGGAGGAATATTTATATTCTTATTTTTTACTTCAATTCCTATTGGTTGGATAATATTTATGCTTTTAGAATACAAGGCAAAAAGAATTGCAAAACTAGATCAAGAAATTTTTGATAACTTTTTAACTAAAAGAATAAAAATATTTTACACAAGAGAAGAATCTAATAATTATCTTTTTAATGAAATAAAACATATCTCAAAGAGATTAAAAGATTGTAAAAATCCAAATCAAATTATTATTGAATTATCATTTCAAGCATTTACTTTAAATGCAGAGGGATTGATTATAGTTAATAGAATAAAAAACAGTATAACTCAAGGTGAAACTAGAAAAGGTGGAAAAGGAAGTATTAAAACATCTATACAAGAAGATGCTGAAGCAATTTTAATTAATAATATTAAAGAAAAAACTTCAAAAGTTGAAAATTCAAAAGATTTAAACTACTGGTTTGAGCTAAAAGTAAAAGGTGCTATAACAGAAGATGAATTTAATAAAAAGAAAGAAGAATTATTATAAATTATTCTTCTTTCTTTAAATCATCTAAAATCAGTTTTTTTAAATAAGCAGATTTACTCATTTTTAATTCTTTAAACCTTTTTTCAAAGTCTTCATAGTCCTTAATACTAAGATTTGTTGATACATTTTTAAACTTTGCTTGTGCCTTTTTAAGACTTTCTCTTCTCTTTTTATCTTTTTTTGAAATTTTTTCTTTCTCTTTTTCTTTAGATAAAATAGTCTTTTTTATCTCATACATATCCTTTGATAAAGAAGCTATATTATGGGATATTTTGTCAATATTTTGTGTTGAAAAATCTTCCATTTTTTCTCCAAATAATGATTATTTATAATATTATATATAATCATTACTTAATAAAGACAATTGTAAAGTTTCTATATTCAAATTTAAAAAGGAAAAACTATGCTTATTGAATTAAAATTAGGGAAACCAGTAGAACCTCTTGGAGATTGTGCAACATTCTATATAGAAACAGAGAATCACTACTTCATTGAAGAAGTTAAAAAATATAAATGTCCATTTAGATTGTCAAGGTTTCTTGATGAAGCAATAGAACAATTTGATGATATCAAAGAGCTTATTAGATTAGAACCTAATCATAAAGTTGACTTACTTATTGATTTATTAGCTGAATCAGAACGAATGATTAAAGATCCTACTTTATTTGCATTTTCAGATAAGTACTTGGAGCAAACTAAACATTTAGATAAATATGGCTATGAGATTGATTTAGAAGAATCTGATTTAACAGAACAAAGTGATAGAGGTTATGAAATGGAAGTTGATAGTTATTTGTATAAATAAATTATTATTTGAATTATTAAACTTTTAATAGATTATTTACTATAAATATTTTATAGATATTTTATTATAATCAATAAATAAAAGGAGAATATTTATTATGAATATCAAAAAAGCTAAAGCAATATATTTTAAATTAAGATATATAGAAAGAATTACTGACTATGCTAGGTTAAGTAATTATGAAAAAAGAACTCAAGAAGAGGTCAGAAAAATATATTCCACTTTGAATCAATATTATTTTATTAAAATAAATGATGAAATAAAAATAAATCAAGATGAGTTTGAAAGTCTTCTATCTTCTTTTATAAAATATAATGAACTTAGTCAAAAATACAATAATGAGAATAGAAAATTTCTTTTTGAGAATCCTGAAAAAATAGTAGAGTGGTTTGAAAGTAAAAATAATATGTGCGGGTATTGTGGAATAACACAAACTGAATTACAAGAAGTTAAAGTTAAAAGAGATGGTAATTTAACTCTAAATAAAAAAACTAAAAGGAGTCAAGCTACCTTAGAAATTGAGCAAACAACTCCAGTTGTGAATACAACTAAAGCTTATGATGATTTTAATAATCTAATTCTAGCATGTCCATTGTGTAATAATGCAAAGAGTAATTTAATTGATAAAGAATCTTGGAAAGAAATTTTTGTAGATTCTATGAGAAAATATTATGAAAAAATACTTGGAAAAAAATTATTAAATAAAAAGCCTGAATAAAATTTCTTAATCAAGAAGTTTATCCAACCAATCAGCATACCACTGTATCAATTCTCTTTTCTCTTCAAAGTATTTAAACTTTGACTCTCTATTATACGAGGCTTTAACTCTGTTTCTTTCCTTATGAGCTAAACAAGCTTCTATAATATCAGAATGAAAGCCATGCTCTTTATAAAGATTATGTGCAGTAGTTGAGAACATACTTCTAAAGCCATGTACTGTATGTCTATTTTGATATCCAAGCCTTACTAATGTATCACTTAGAGTTGCACCTGATACACCTCTATCGCTTTTTTGTGGAGAAGGAAATACAAATTCACTTCTATGTCTTGAATATGGCTCTATTTCTTTTATAAGCTTAATAGCTTGATGGGGTAAAGGACAAACAAATTCTATATTCATTTTCATCTTCTCTTTTGGTATAGCCCAATAGCCCTCTTCTAAATTTAACTCATTCCATCTCATTAATCTAATATTTTCACTTCTTACAAATACATAAGGAAGTAGTTTAAAGATAAATATAGTACTTATGTCACTTCTATATTTTTCACTTATTGAGTTTATATCTATAAGTAACTGTTTAATATCATCAGGTTCTATTAGTGCTGGAAGATGTGCATCCTTTTTCTTTGGTACTAAAATTGATTTTTTATCTATATCAGCAATGATATTATGTTCTACATATTCATTTGTTACAGCATACATATAAATTTTATTTACTAAAGCAAATAATCTATGAACTGATTCTATTACACCTCTTTCTTGATATTTTTGTAGGACAGTAATGATATCCATTCTTTTAATATCTTTTATTGCTATATTACCTAACCACATAATTATATTTTTTAGAACTCTTGTATTTTGAATTATAGTAAGTTCAGATTTACTCTTTTTTCTTAAAGCTAACCACTCTTCTATCACATCACTTAAAGTTATAGTTTCTGATGTTTTTTTAGCTCTTTTAATAGATATAGGATTCACATTATTAACTAGTGAGTACTTAGCTTCATCTTTTTTTGTTCTTGCATCTTTTAAAGATACAGTTGGATAAATACCAAAAGACATAGATTTTCTTTTTCCACCATAAGAGAAGTCATATCTCCAAGATTTTGTTCCATTTTTTTTAACTACAAAATAAAGACCTTCGCCATCACTTAGTTTATAATCTTTTTCTTTAGCTTTAGCATTTTTAAGTTGCGTATCATTCAGGGGTTTAACGGTTCTTGCCATTTTATTACGGTACTCACTTTCTAAAAGTTTCTCAATACCGTCTATAGTACCGTAAAAATACTGTAATTATTCTAAAAAGTTTGTAATTGATTGTAATTGATTTGCAGTTAAAAACCCTATATAATATCGATTTTATAGGGTTTTTTATGATTATTTATTAATCTTTAGGCATAACCTTGACATCCACAATTTGAATCTCTTCCATGTTCCAGACATTGCCTTTAACATAAGGTTCATTTGAGAGCCATGTTTCAAACTCTGATTCAGTATCAAAATTGGTAATCACTGTCGAACCAATCATCTTCTCCTCTTCAATCATTGCACACGCAGTGATGATTTTTCCCTCTTTCATAAGCTTTTGTGTCGCTTTTACATGAGCAGCACGTGCTGCCATTCTTTTATCAAGTGCATTTTCATAGTCATACGCGATTACTAAATATTGCATAGTGTTCCTTTCTCTTTTTTCGTAGTATACTACAGTTACATAAAAATCATTGCCTTTACTTTATTGCATCAATGGCAAAAAGAAAAGTCAATGGGTAAATCACCACATTCATATATCGATATAAAATCCCCATTTTTACATTCATAGGCATCACCTCTTCAAGCGTTTGACCATCCGATAATTTTTTCATCATAGAGATTTTAAAAGCAACATCAGCAAACTTTATCAACGCCATAACCAGCATCAAAAGTGTTTGATTGTTCAAATAAACCATTAAAAAAAGGGTATAAAAAAAAGTGGGATTGAGTATAAAAAATGTAAAAAGTGATTTTTGGTACACCATGAAGTTATTTTGAATAACTCCATGCAGTGTATCGGATTTTTGCCAATTGGCTTCAAACAGTTCTAAAGCTACAAATAAAAAAAATAAAAATATATAGTTTTCCATCTTGAAGCCTTAACAATGAAGCCAGCGCTTCATTGTTTAATTTTTCTACTCTTTGTAACCAAATTTGATTTTTTTGTCTTTGTACAGACCTGTTCCAACAGGAATAGTTCTCCCAATTACAACGTTCTCTTTTAAGTCTTCTAACATATCCATTTTAGCAGAAATTGCTGCTTCAGTTAATACTTTAGTTGTCTCTTGGAATGACGCTGCTGAAATAATAGAATCAGATGTTACCGCTGCTCTTGTAATACCAAGTAACAATGGCTCACCAATAGCTGGCTCTCCACCAAGTTTTACAATTCTCTCATTTTCAAGTTTAAATCGTTTTTTAGAGACCATGTCACCAATAATGAATTTGGTATCTCCACCATCTAAAATCGCAACTTGTCTTAACATTTGAGATAAAATTACCTCAATATGTTTATCTGCAATACTTACCCCTTGAGATCGATATACTTGTTGTACTTCAGATACAATAAAGAAGTGGAGTGCTTTTTCACCTAAAATTCTTAAAATATCATGTGATGCCACTTGACCATCTGTTAACGCTTCACCTGCGTGAACAAACTCACCTTCGTGTACTAAGATTTGTTTTGATTTTTCAACCAAATACTCAGCTTTTGCACCGTGTTCATCAGTAACCAAAATTCTTTGTTTGTTTCTTAATGGTTTTCCAAAAGATACAATCCCATCAAATGATGCAAGTACCGCAATATTTTTTGGTCGTCTTGCTTCAAACAATTCAGATACTCTTGGAAGACCTCCCGTAATATCTTTTGATTTTTGTGTTGCTTTTGGTGTTTTACCAATAATATCCGCCACATCCACTTTTTGACCTTCACTTACGTTCAATGAAGTTTTAGGGTCAAGTGAATATCGAATGATCGATGATGTGTCTGTCGCCAATACAATGGTTGGTTTATATCCACTTGGAATATACTCATTTACCACCAATTTAGACGTACCAGTTAACTCATCATATTGCTCAGCCACTGTTACACCTGGAATAATATCTTCAAATGTTACTGTACCCGCTTGTTCTGCAATGGTAGGGTTTGCATAAGGATCCCACTCAGCAATAACCACTTGTTCTTGTGTTTCAGGAGAAGAGATAACCGAATCTTTTTCAACTTCAGTATTATCATTAAGCTCTAAAACTGAACCTCTTGCAACATAGTGTCTTAATGCTTCTCTTCCTTCTGTATCAACAATAACAGCAAAGAACCCTTTTTCATTAACTTTTTCACCCGCTTTGATGTCTTCTCTTCTTTCAATATAATCACCGGTTAATTTATAGTATTTAACAATACCTTTTGAACCAGCAACAATTCTTGAAGTAATAGGAGCACCATCTTCCACTCTTAACTCAGCTGCAAATGGAATTCGGTTTGGAACATTCCACCCATCTTTAATCATCTCAACAACTGACTCATTTGCTTCTACCGTATCACCATTGCTGTATGGTAAATAGAGTTTTCCATCAATTTTACCTGATACACCCGCAAGTTCATTGGCTTTTGCAACGTCATTTTTTCTTAAATAGTATTTTTTAGTTGTACTTTCACCTGTAATTGTTACAATGGTCTCTTCATGAATGGTATCAACCGTTACTTTACCTTTAAATGGTGCATTGATTTTTGGTTCAACCAATAAAATACCCGCATTTCTTCTGTTAGAAACGATTTTTTTACCACTTTTAGATGTATAGGTTTTAACGTTGTAATATCGAATAAACCCTTCTTTATCAACTCTTAATTGTCTCTCTGTTTGAGTTGCACTCGCTGTTCCCCCAACGTGGAATGTTCTCAGTGTCAACTGTGTTCCTGGCTCCCCAATTGATTGAGCAGCAAGTACACCAACAGCTTCACCTGGGTTGGCTTTTCTTTGCTCACCAAGGTTAAGACCATAACATTTTGAACATAAACCATGCTCAACTTTACATGTCAATGGCGTTCTAATAACCACTGATTTTACTTCTGCTTCTGCAACTACTTTTGCATTCTCTTCCGTAATCAATGTCCCTTCTGGGAACAGAATCTCATTTGAAATAGGGTCAATAATATCTTCAGCGATAACACGACCAGTGATTCTCTCTTCTAAAGACTCAATTAATTCATTACCACTTGATAAATCAGTGATTTCAATCCCTTCATGAGTTCCACAATCTTCCATTGTGATTCTTACATTTTGAGAAACGTCAATCAGTTTTCTTGTTAAATACCCTGCATTCGCTGTTTTTAACGCCGTATCCGCAAGACCTTTTCTCGCACCGTGAGTAGAAATAAAGTACTCAAGAACGTTTAGACCCTCTTTAAAGTTAGAGATAATTGGTGTTTCAATAATAGAACCATCTGGCTTCGCCATAAGTCCCCTCATACCAGAAAGTTGTCTGATTTGCGCAGCAGACCCTCTCGCCCCTGAATCGGCCATCATATAAATAGAGTTAAATCCATTTTTATCACTTTCAACCAGCGTCATCATTTCAGATCCAAGTTTGTTATTCACTTCTGTCCAGATATCAATGATTTTATTGTATCTCTCTTGCTCAGTTAAAAGCCCTTGACCAAACTGTTTTTGAACTTCAATCACTTCTTTTTTACATTTAGCAATGTGTCCAACTTTAGTTTCAGGCACTCGAATATCATCGATAGATACAGAAATCCCTGCTTCAGTTGCATATCTGAACCCAAGGTTTTTAAGGTTATCCAAGAATCTTGGAGTCACTTTATATCCACCATGTTTATAAATATAATCAACTAAAATACCAATATCTTTTTTCTTTAATACTTTATTCCACAATTCTACAGGAACAAAATCAGGTAAAATTTCTCGAACAATCAATCTTCCAACAGTAGTGTGAATGATTTTATTGTCAAAAATGGTTCTGATTTTTGCATGTAAATCCACATGTTTTGTATCAAGAGCGATTACCGCTTCATCAACACCTGTAAAGAGTTTATGCTCCCCTTTAACCCCATCTTTTTCCAATGAAAGATAATAGATACCTAAAATCATATCTTGTGAAGGTACGGCAATCGCACGTCCTGATGCGGGTAAAAGAATGTTCATTGAAGACATCATTAAAATTTTTGCTTCAGCAATCGCTTCTTGTGATAAAGGCACGTGAACGGCCATTTGATCCCCATCGAAGTCGGCGTTGAATGCAGAACACACTAATGGGTGTAACTGGATTGCTTTACCGTCAATCAATACTGGGTGAAACGCTTGAATAGACAATTTGTGAAGCGTTGGTGCACGGTTAAGTAAAATAGGATATTCATCAACGATTTCACTTAAACACTCCCAAACTTCATTGGTTTCAGCTTCAATCAATCTTTTTGCAGATTTTAATGTTGTTGCATAACCTTTCTCTTCTAATTTTGCCATCAAGTGTGGTTTAAACAGCTCTAACGCCATTTTTTTAGGAATACCACATTGGTCCATGTTTAAAGATGGTCCAACAACAATTACAGAACGCCCAGAGAAGTCAACTCTTTTCCCAAGTAAGTTTTGTCTGAATCGTCCTTGTTTTCCTTTGATAATTTCAGATAATGATTTTAAAGGTCTTTTGTTTGCACCTTTAACGGCATTGGCTGTTTTACCATTGTCAAACAGAGCATCAACGGCTTCTTGAAGCATTCTTTTTTCATTTCGAATAATAATTTCAGGTGCATCAAGTTCTGTTAATCGTTTAAGTCGGTTATTTCTGTTTATTACTCTTCTGTACAAGTCATTGACATCAGATACCGCAAATTTTCCACCGTCAAGTGCAACCAATGGTCTTAAATCAGGTGGAAGAACAGGAAGTTGTGTCAGCATCATCCACTCTGGTCGGTTTCCAGAATTGATAAAGTTTTCAACCACTTTTAATCGTTTTACAATGGTTTTTCTTTTTGCTTCAGATTTTGTTCCAACCATCTCCTCTTTTAAAAGGACAAGAAGTTCAAATAAATCAATACTTTCAAGCAATTCTCTTACAACATCTCCCCCCATTCTGGCTTCAAAACCAGTATGTTCAAAATGCTCAGTAATGGTTCGGTATTGTTCTTCATTTAAAATATCATATTTTAAAACTGCTTTTGACTTTTCATTGTCATAAAAAGCATCCGCTGGTTCAGATACGATATACGCTTCATAATAAAGCACTCTCTCTAAATCTTTTAATTTCACACCTAAAAGTGTTCCAATTCTTGATGGCAATGAACTTACCATCCAAATGTGAGCAACAGGAGCAACCAAATCAATGTGTCCCATTCTGTGTCGTCTTACTTTTGATGATGTGACTTCAACACCACATTTTTCACACACAACACCTTTGTATCTCATTTTCTTATATTTACCACAAAGGCACTCATAATCTTTAACTGGCCCAAAGATTTTGGCACAAAAAAGCCCATCTCTCTCAGGCTTTAATGTTCTGTAGTTAATTGTTTCTGGTTTTTTTACTTCACCATTTGACCATGAAAGAATTTTTTCAGGGCTGGCTAATCTTAATTGAAAAGCTGAAAAATCTTGTGGTCTTTCTAATTCTTTAATTTCAATTGGTTTAAGTACTCGATTATTGCTCATTATCTTCTTCCACCTCGTCAAAAATTTCAACATCTAATCCAAGAGCTTTAAGCTCTTTTGTTAATACGAAGAATGTTTCAGGAACACCTGATCTTGGAACATTTTCACCGTTTGCAATCGCTCTGTAAGCTCTTGTTCTTCCTTCAACGTCATCTGATTTAGTCGTTAACATCTCTTTTAACACAGCTGTAGCACCATACGCTTCAAGTGCCCAAACTTCCATTTCCCCAAATCTTTGACCACCAAATAGAGCTTTTCCTCCAACTGGTTGTTGTGTAACCAAAGAGTATGGTCCAGTACTTCTTGCATGCACTTTTTCATCAACCAAGTGGTGAAGTTTCAGCATATACATGTACCCAACGTTTACTCTCTCTTTCATTTTTGAACCTGTTTTACCATCGTAAAGAGGACATTTCCCATCGCTGTCGATTTTTGCTAATT
Organism: Marinarcus sediminis (SeqCode); assembly: GCF_048571275.1. GTDB lineage: Bacteria > Campylobacterota > Campylobacteria > Campylobacterales > Arcobacteraceae > Marinarcus > Marinarcus sediminis. The sequence goes on along the minus strand of NZ_CP182357.1, from coordinate 1,377,527 downwards.
CAAAGAGTTTAATAAACTCTTCTTCTTTCACTCCATCAAAGACTTGTGTTGCAAATCGAACACCTTTTGTCCAATCTCTTCCGTATTCAATAAGTTCATCATCACTTAACTTATCCATGAACTCTTTTCCATTCATAAGTTTTGCAACGCTGGCTATTTCACTCATTTTTGCTCTTAATTGTGCAATAAAATCAGCTTGTTTGGCTTCAAAAATATCTTGGATTTGATTCCCCAATTTTTTACCCACTAACCCTAAGTGAACTTCTAAAATTTGTCCAATATTCATACGACTTGGTACCCCAAGTGGGTTTAAAATAACATCTACTGTTGTACCATCTTCTAAGTACGGCATATCAACTTGAGGAACGATGTTAGAAACAATACCTTTGTTTCCGTGTCGTCCTGCCATTTTATCCCCAACTTTGATTTTTCTTTTGGTTGCAACATAGACTTTAACTTGTTTAATCACACCGCTTGGTAAAATATCATCGTGCTCTAAAACTTGAAGTTTCTCTTCATGTTCAGTTCTCAATGCTGATTTCTCTTTAATGAAGTGCTCTTTGATTTCATTGTATTTATTTTCAATGCCATCATCGTATGAAGAGACCACTTTTTTCATTGCAAATCGGTTAACGTTATTTAATACATCAATCGTTAAGAAATCACCTTTTTTATAATCTGTACCATCAATTTCAACATCTTTTGACAAGGGAGATTTTGATAACAAGTTATTGATTTTTAAAATCTCTTCTCTGTCTAACATTAAGAGTTTGTCATGGTGTTTAATATTAAGTTCTGCTTTTTCAGATTCAATGGCTAATTTAGCTCTTTCATCTTTTTCATACCCTTTTTTAGTAAACACTTTAACATCAACTACTGTACCTTCCATTGAAGTTGGACAGTAAAGTGATTTGTTAATTACATGACCCGCTTTTTCCCCAAAGATTGCTCGTAACAGTCTCTCTTCTGGAGTCGGTTTAATTTCACCTTTAGGCGTTACTTTTCCTACTAAAACCATACCTGGTTTAACAAAAGTTCCTACTTTGACAATTCCTGATTCATCCAAATGAGTAATTGACTCTTCTTTAACACCCGGTAAATCTCGTGTAATCTCTTCGTTACCATGTTTTAACTCTCTTGCTTCAATCTCTTTTTCATAAATATGCACTGATGTAAACGCATCTTCTTCAATCAATCTTTGAGATAAAACAATCGCATCTTCGTAGTTGTATCCATTCCAAGGCATAAAGGCAACCATGGCATTAACACCCACAGCTAACTCACCTTTATCCATTGATGGACCATCGGCAATTACTTGACCTTTTTCAACCACATCACCCTCTTGAACAGCAATTCTTTGTCCAAATGAAGTATTATTATTTGTTCTGACATTTTTATTGACATAGTAATGGTCAATGAAAGCACCGTTTTCGTCTTCACCACGAACATAAATATTTTTTGCATCTGCTTTTTCAATGGTTCCGCTTCTTTTTGCTTTAATCGCTTCCCATGCATCTCTTGCAACAGTTTTTTCTAACCCTGTTCCAACGATTGGAGCATTTGGTCGTAACAATGGAACGGCTTGTCTCATCATGTTTGAACCCATCAAGGCTCTGTTCGCATCATCGTGTTCTAAGAATGGAATTAAAGAAGCCGCAACCCCCATAACCATTTGAGAAGAGATGTCAATTAAATCGACTTTATTTCTTTCAACAAGTAAGATTTCTCCATCTTGTCTGGCTTCCATAAGGGGCTCAACAATTTTTCCATGATTATCAACTTTTGTTGATCCAGGAGCTATGACTAATCCCTCTTCAAGTGTTGCCGTTAAATACACAATTTCATCGGTTACAACACCATCAACCACTTTTTTATATGGTGCTTCAATAAATCCAAGGTCATTGACTTTAGAGAACGTTGACAAAGTATTAATCAAACCAATGTTTTGTCCCTCTGGAGTCTCAACTGGACAGATTCTTCCATAGTGAGTTGGGTGAACATCTCTTACTTCAAATCCGGCTCTCTCTTTAACCAATCCACCTTCACCAAGTGCAGAAAGTCTTCTTTTATGAGTCACTTCTGATAATGGGTTTGTTTGGTCCATAAATTGTGATAACTGACCTGATGTAAAGAATTCAGTAATCGTTGATGTAATCATTTTAGAGTTAACTAAATCGTGTGGCATTAAATCTTCTAATGTTCCACTTAACGTTGTCATTTTATCTCTGATGGCTTTTTGCATTTTGATTAAACCTGAGTGTAACTCATTGGCTAAAAGCTCACCGATGGCTCTGATTCTTCTGTTACCTAAGTGATCTCTGTCATCAATATGTCCATGTCCAGATTTAACTTTTACAAGGTACTGAACTGTTTTGATAACGTCTTCATAAGTTAATGTAGTAACATACTCTGGTACTTTAACATCAAGTTTATGATTCATCTTCATTCTTCCAACTTTAGTTAAATCATATCTTTCTGGATCGAAGAATAATTTTTTAACGAAGTCTTTTGCCGCTTCCTTAGTAACTGGCTCACCTGGTCTCATTACTTTATAAATTCTAATCGCTGACAAATCATTTTCATCATCAATTTGTTCTGTCTGTTTTAAGAGTTTTAATGACTCTGCATCGGCTTTAAATGCATTGATAATAGAGTCATCAACACCGGCTGCCAAATCATTTGCAATGTCAAATGATTCAAAACCTAAATCAAGCAATTTTTTCAGTTTTAAGTCGTCTAAATGTGTTAAGGCATCAAATAAAACTTCTCCCGATTCTGGATCAAAAATAGTATTTGAAGTACATCTGTCCATCAACAATTCAATTGGATATTCAACCAGTTTTAAGCCACCTTCAGCCAAAGCATTTGCTTTTCTGGTTGTAAGTCTTTTCCCTGCTGCTAAAACCAAATTACCTTTGTCATCTTTTAAATCAAATTCAATTCTTCCCGTAAAATCTTCTGGATTAAATTTCATTAAAAATTTATTGTTTTTAACTTTAATATTTACAATTGGATAAAAAAGTTTAATAATATCTTCTTTAGAGTATCCAAGTGCTCTGAATAAAATTGTAACTGGAACTTTTCTTCTTTTGTTAATTCTTACATACAATACATCTTTTGCATCATACTCAAAATATAACCAAGAACCACGATCTGGAATAATTTGACCAGTATAGATCAATTTATTTCCCGCAGTATTTGATTCTTCTTCTTTAAAAATTACACCTGGAGATCGGTGTAACTGATTTACAACTACTCTTTCTACACCATTTACAATAAACGATGTTCTATCAGTCATTAAAGGAATTTCACGAATAAAAAGAGCTTGTTCTTTCATATCTTTTACACCGATTTTTTCACCGGTTTTTTCGTCTAAATCCCAAAGAGTTAGTCTGACATTAATTTTTAAAGGAATAGAATACGTTAATCCTCTGACCATTGACTCTCGCACGTCATATTTAGGTTTACCAACATCTGTACCTAAATATTCAAGAGTTATTCTGTTTTGTGCATCGTGAATTGGGAACACTGATTTGAAAACTTTTTCAATACCTGATGATGTTCTATCATCCTGTCCGATCATTAAAAAATTATCATAACTATTTTGTTGTAGCTGTAGTAAATTTGGAATTTCTATTTTTTGTGGATTTTTTGCAAAATCAACTCGAAGTCTATTTCCAGATTTTAAAGAATTTAGCATTGTTAACCTCATATAAATTAATAAAGATTACTTTTTTTTAAAAGCGCAAAAAGCACCCTTGAAAGATAAGGTTAGAATTTCGCATAAATTCTAACCTTAGCTTTCAAAAGTGCTAACGAAAAAATGCGAAGCCCTCGGGCTTCGCTATTTAGTGAGAGTTAATTATTTAACTTCTACTTTTGCTCCAGCAGCTTCTAATGCAGCTTTTGCAGCTTCAGCATCTTCTTTAGAGATTCCTTCTTTAATTGTTGAAGGAGTTTCTTCTGCAGCAGCTTTAGCTTCTTTGAGTCCTAAACCAGTTAAAGCTCTGATTTCTTTAATTACATTGATTTTTTTATCTCCAGCGTCTAAGATAATAACATCAAATTCAGTTTTTTCTTCAGCAGCTTCAACAGCAGCAACAGCTCCACCAGCAACTGCAACAGGTTGTGCAGATACACCAAATTTTTCTTCGAATTCTTTAACTAATTCAGATAATTCAAGAACTGATAAACCAGAGATGAATTCTAATACGTCTTCTTTAGAAATTGCCATTTCATTTTTCCTTAATTTTTTTATTTTATTTTTTATTAATTGCTTAATATATTAAGCAGCCGTTTCTTCTTTTTGTCTTCTAAGCGCATCAAGCCCAATAGTGAAGTTTGTAAGTGGTGCCATCCAAGTAGCCGCCAACATACCAAGAAGTTGATCTCTAGATGGTAATTTAGCAAATGCTATAACAGTTGCAAGATTTGCAACTTTACCTTCAATGATACCTGATTTAATCACAAATTTCTCTTTGTTCGCAGAAGCAAATGAATCAGCCACTTTACAAGCAGCAATTTGATCTTCTGACCATAAGAAAATATTTGTTCCAGATAACTCAACATCACCTAAGTCAGCATTTCTTGCTGCTACAGTAACCAAAGTATTTTTTACAACTTGAACTTTTGTACCATTTGCTCTTGCATCGTTTCTTAAAACTTCTAACTCTTTGTGAGTTAACCCTTTATAGTCACATACTACGATAGCTTGTGAAGTTTTAAACTCTGCAGTTAATAAATCAACGATTTCAGCTTTTTGTTGTTTAGTCATATTTTTATTCCTCCTTCCAAAACATCCAACTTCGGCGGGTTTTACAAGAAACGAAGGAGTCTCTAACCAGCTGTCTTCAGTTTTAAATCAGTGCTTTGAATAACACTCAAACATAAAGAGCCATCTCTTTATGTTTGAATGTTATTAAATAAGGATTGCTCCTTATTTAATATTAGTTTTTAACGTCCATTAATTCCATAACATCAATGTTCACTGATGGAGACATTGTTAATGAAATGGCTGCGTTTTTAATATATCTACCTTTAGCAGTAGATGGTTTTGCTCTGTTGATTGCTGCAACGAAAGTTCTTAAGTTTTCTAAAATTGCTTCTTGAGAAAATGATGCTTTACCAATACCCGCTTGCATATTCCCTTTTTTGTCAACTCTGTATGTAACTTTTCCACCTTTTGCATCTTCAACCGCTTTAGCTACGTCCATAGTAACAGTACCTGTTTTAGGATTTGGCATTAAACCTTTTGGCCCAAGGATTCTACCAACTTTTCCTACAATTCCCATACAATCAGGAGTTGCAATTAAAACATCAAAGTTGATTTCACCCGCTTGAATCAATGCAGCTAAATCATCATTTCCATATACATCTGCACCCGCTGCTTTAGCTTCGTCAAGTTTGCTACCTTTTGCAAAAACTGCAACTCTTACAGTTTTACCTGTACCGTGTGGTAAAACAACCGCACCTCTAATCATTTGATCAGCATGTCTTGGGTCAACATTTAAATTTAATGCAATTTCAACACTCTCGTCAAATTTAGCAGAATTTAATTCTTTAACTTTTACACATGCATCTGAAGCTGAATATTTTTTTTCAGCATCCACTTTTTCTAATAACGCTTTAAATCTTTTTGAAACTTTTGCCATTTTTATCTCCGCAATTTATTTTTTTTCAAGGGGAAGTTTTCCTTATATTAAGAAAACATTTGCCTCGTTTTGCTACCGCACTTTTCAGTCTTGTGGTGAGACTTTATAGAATTATAATTCTACGTCAATACCAATAGATCGAGCAGAACCAGCTACGATTTTTGCAGCTTTTTCTCTGTCATCAGTATTTAAATCTTTGATTTTCATATCAACGATTTCCATGATTTGATCTTTAGTCAATTTTCCAATTTTGTTTTTGGCAGCGTTATCGCTTCCTTTTTTAATTCCAGATACTTTTTTAATTAAATCTGTCATTGGTGGTTGTTTTAACACAAATGTAAAACTTTTATCTTGGTAAATTGTGATTTCAACTGGGATTTTAAAACCCGCTTTATCTTTTGTTCTTTCGTTAAACGCTTTACAAAATTCCATAATGTTCACGCCTCTTTGTCCTAATGCAGGACCAACAGGTGGTGATGGATTTGCTGCACCAGCAGGGATCTGTAATTTTAACTTACCAGCTACTTTTTTAGCCATCTTAATTCCTTTTAAATTTTTTGTTATTATTAATGATTAGACATTAGGCAAAAAAACTCAATGGAAGCGAAGTTTTTTTGCCTAATGCCTATGATTAAAAAGAGTATTAAACTACTCTTTCAACTTGTGTATAAGAGATTTCAACAGGAGTATTTCTTCCGAAAATTGAAACATTTAATTTCAATAATCCCGATGACATTTCGAAATCTTCAACAATACCGTTAAAGTTTGCAAAAGGTCCCTCTTTAATTCTTACCATTTCACCCTCTTCAAATGAAACTTTAGGTTTAGCGGCAGCTCTGTTATTGACTTTGTCTAAAATTGCATCAATATCTTTTTTAGATAAAGGTGTTGGTTTTTTTGATTCCCCAATAAATCGCCCTACTTTTGGCATTGATTGAATTCTGTGCCATAAAGCAGTATCTAAATCAATTTTTGCAAATGCATAGGCAGGATATAAAGGTTTTTCAACAATGTTTTTTTTACCTTTTTTTATCTCAATTAAGTCTTCAGTTGGAACCAAAACATCAGCAATTCTATCATTACTCATTTCTAAAGCCAATTTTTCTAAAGCTCTTTTAACCGTTAATTCACTTCCTGAGTGTGTTTGGATTGCATACCATTGATGTGCCATGATTTAATTTCCTTAGTTCATAATTGATGATAAACTTACTGACATCACTGCATCAATAAGCGCTAAAAATAGAGAAATAACAGTAACAACAATAAATACTGAAATGTATGCACTTCTAACTTGTTCTTTAATGGGAAAAATTACTTTCAGTAACTCTTCTTTACACTGTTTGTAATATGATTTTAATCTATGCATAATCGACTCCAAGTTATTTTAGCTATATAATAAAAAATTCTCTTTAATAAAGTTTTAAAAAAAACCATATCAAAAAGAATTTAGTGGCAGGCCAGGGGGGACTCGAACCCGCAACCATCGGATTTGGAATCCGGCGCTCTACCATTGGAGCTACTGACCTTCTTTTTTAAGATAAAGCGTCAAGCTAAAGTCTTACGACTTTAACTTAACTTCTTTATGTAATGTATGTTTTCTTAATCTTGGACAATATTTGCTTACCTCAAATTTCTCAGTATGAGTCTTTGGGTTTTTATAAGTAGTGTAGTTAATATCTCCACTCTCTTGACATTTTAATCCAATTTTAATTCTTACTCCGTTACCCATAAGTGTTCCTTACTCTATAATTTCAGCAACAACTCCAGCACCAACAGTTCTACCACCTTCTCTAATAGCAAACTTTGTACCTTTTTCAAGTGCAATAGGAGCTACCAGTTCAACAGTCATTTCAACGTTGTCACCAGGCATAACCATTTCTGTTCCCTCAGGTAGAGTTACAGAACCAGTTACGTCAGTTGTTCTTACATAAAATTGTGGTCTATATCCTGAGAAGAATGGAGTATGTCTTCCACCCTCTTCTTTAGAAAGAATATATGTTTCACATCTGAATTTAGTATGTGGAGTAATTGTTTTAGGTTTACATAAAACTTGTCCTCTTTCTACTTCTTCTTTTTTGATACCTCTTAATAAAACACCACAGTTATCACCAGCTTCACCTTGCTCCATCTCTTTTCGGAACATTTCAACACCAGTTACAGTAGTAGTTTGAGTATCTCTAACACCTACGATTTCAATAGTTTCACCAATTTTGATAACACCTTTTTCAATTCTACCAGTTACAACAGTTCCTCTTCCTGGGATAGAGAAAACGTCTTCAACAGGCATTAAGAAAGCTTGGTCAATATCTCTTACTGGAGTTGGAATATAAGAATCAACTGCATCCATTAATGCAATGATTTTTTCTCCCCATGGTCCAACAGTACCAGCTTTAGCTTCTTCTAATGCTTGAAATGCAGATCCAGCAATAATTGGAGTATCGTCACCTGGGAAATCGTAAGTAGATAATAATTCTCTGATTTCCATTTCAACAAGTTCTAACATCTCTTCTTTATCTTCTTCGTCAAGTTGATCTTCTTTGTTCATGAATACAACAATGTAAGGTACTCCAACTTGTTTAGAAAGTAAGATGTGCTCTCTTGTTTGAGCCATAGGACCATCTGTTGCAGCGATAACTAAAATCGCACCATCCATTTGAGCAGCACCAGTAATCATGTTTTTAACATAATCGGCGTGACCTGGACAATCTACGTGTGCGTAGTGTCTAGTTTCAGTTTCATACTCAATGTGAGAAGTAGCAATTGTAATTCCTCTTTCTCTTTCTTCTGGAGCGTTGTCGATTTGATCGTAATCTTTCATCTCTCCACCAAATTTAGTTGTTAAAACTGCAGAAATTGCTGCTGTTAAAGTAGTTTTACCGTGGTCAACGTGACCAATAGTACCGATGTTAACGTGTGGCTTGTTTCTTGAAAATTTTTCTTTTGCCATAGAATTCCCCTTAAAAGATTTATTAAATTGCCCTCTGAGTAGATGAGCCTTTGGCTGATCTATTCAGAGGGGATTGTAACATTATATAATTACCGCTCATGTGCTCATTTACACAAATGGAGCCCACGATAAGACTTGAACTTACGACCTCTTCCTTACCAAGGAAGTGCTCTACCCCTGAGCTACATGGGCATTATAAACTGAACATAATTAAATACTGTGAGGGACATTTGTAGAAAATGGAGTTATAAATAATTGCGTTATAACTCAGCTCCCAGTATCAATAAAAAATTAATGGAGCGGGAAACGAGACTCGAACTCGCGACAATCTGCTTGGAAGGCAGAGGCTCTAGCCAACTGAGCTATTCCCGCACGCATTTACGTGGTGGTGAGAGAAGGATTCGAACCTTCGAAGCCATAGGCGGGAGATTTACAGTCTCCTGGATTTAGCCACTCTCCAACCTCACCGTTGAAAATTATTGTTCTGGTCAAGCGCTGATCTTTAAAAGATTACGCACGACAATTTAAATGGAGCTGGTGAAGGGAGTTGAACCCCCGACCTGCTGATTACAAATCAGCTGCTCTAGCCAACTGAGCTACACCAGCACCAAAAATACAAAATGGTGGCGCGGGGCGGAATCGAACCGTCGACACAAGGATTTTCAGTCCTTTGCTCTACCGACTGAGCTACCGAGCCATCAATTTTGGAGTGAAATTATATTACCAAGTTGATTAATTCTAGCTTAAACTATTTACCAACCTTTTGAATTCCTCGCCCCTATGCTTGTATGAGGTGAATTGGTCTAAGGAGGCGGCTGCGGGGGATAACATTGCGACTGAATTTTTATCATGATTTTTGCTCATTTTTTTAACGGCATTTTCCAAAATTTGACAACCAAAAACAGGAAGATTAAATTGCTCACTTAACGCAATAATTTTTGCTTCATTTTTACCAATTGCAAAAATTTCAACCTCTATGTTTTTGAGTCGTTCAAACAGTGGTTCTAAATTTGCACCCTTATCATCTCCTCCAAGAAGCAGATAGATTTTTCTATTTTCATACGTTTGTAATGCTGCTAAAGTAGCATCAATATTGGTTGCTTTTGAGTCATCTATCCAAAGCCTGTGTTGTTGGTCAAAAAACTCCTCTACTTTGTGCTCACCAATTGTAAACGCATTGATTTTGTCGTAATCAAACTCATCAAAAAGTACTTTAGTCACACATAAAGCCAAAACGGCATCCATTAAAAAAGGTTCTTTAAACTTGATTCTGTTTTTCTCAATATTAAAAAATTTGATTAAATCATCGCTGTTTTCATACGTTATTTTAGTCGCTTGAGTTGGATAATCTTTGTATTTAAAAGGAATAATTGCAACTTCACCCTCACCCATGGAGTCCATGGCTTTTAATTTTGCATTTTCATACGCTTCAAATGAGCCATGCCATGAGATATGATCTTCACTGATAGGAAGTAAAATGTAGATATTGGGTTTGGCTTTTGTTGTATAGTGCAATGTAAAAGAGGAGGTTTCCAAAATCCAAATTTTAGCCTCAGCATTTAATGCACAAACAGCCGTTCCAATATTTCCACCACAAACACTGCCAAATTTTTCTAAAAGATGTTGCAACATTTGTGTCGTAGTGGTTTTGCCATTCGTTCCACTGATCCAGATAGAATAAGGCATCGTATCACTGACAAAGTCATAATCACTTTGCAGATTATTTGCTTCTAGAATCATAGGATTATACGGAGGAATTCCAGGGCTTACAATGGTAATATCATTTGAGGCTTTGTCATACAAATTAAAATCGGTCTCATCATAGAGTATGACATCATCAACATTTTCTTTTACAGCTTGGGCTGTAATCCCTTTTCCTAAAACTCGTACCATTTTTTTTCCATTAACTATCTGATTTTTAAACTCAATAAAGCGATAAGATTTGCCATAAAAGATATGATCCAAAATCTCACGATAATTTTATTCTCTTTCCACCCTTTTTGCTCAAAATGATGATGAATAGGTGCCATTAAAAATACCCGCTTTTTTCTGATTTTATATGAACCCACTTGTAAAATCACAGAGACCGTCTCAATCACAAAAATAAATCCAATAATAATCAATAAAATTTCACTTTTTGCTACAATCGCCATATATCCCATGATTCCACCAATGGCTAACGAACCACTGTCTCCCATAAAAACTTCTGCGGGATGAGAGTTGTACCATAAAAAAGCAATAAGAGATCCTGACATGGCTGAACCCAAAATGGTCAACTCTCCTGATAATTTAATATTGGGCAAAAGCAGATAATTACTCATAATGGCATGACCTGTAATATAGACAATAGCTGAAAGCGTAAAAAAGGCCAACACCGAAGGAACTGTTGCTAAACCATCTAATCCATCAGTGACATTAACCGCATTAGAAGCTGCTACCATCACAATTATCCAAAATACAATAGCATAAATATGAAAATCAGCAAGAGGATATTTATAAAAAGGTATATGTATGGTTGTGGTATGCCCATGCCAATAAAGCGCAGTGGCTATAATAATGGCAACGATAAATTGTAAAATAAGTTTCATCTTTGCACTCAATCCTGCAGAATTTTTGTTGTGCAAAATTTTAGAGATGTCATCTTTAATGCCAATAAAACAAAAGGCAGCTAATGTAAACAGCCCTAATGCCACATAAAAATTATTTAATTTAGCCGTAAGCAAAGTAGCAATAATGGTTGCACTGACAAAAACCAAACCTCCCATTGTAGGAGTACCCGCTTTTTGTTGATGAGATTGAGGTGCCAAATCATAAATAGGTTGAGAAGCTTTTTTACTCTTCGCCCACGCAATGAACTTTGGCATTACATATAATGTAAGAAAAAAAGCAATGAAAAACCCAATCCCTGCTCGGATTGATATGTATTGGAATATATTAATTTCCAGATGTCTATAAAACCAGTAAAACAAAATTAAACCTTCCTTTTGCTATAATCGTGGATTATATACTATTAAAGTTTTTAAAAGGTTTAAAGATGAGTCATAAAACAATATTAATTATAACAGATGGCATCGGTTATAATGAAAATAAAATCAATAATGCTTTTGCAAATGCCAAAAAACCAACCTACGATTACCTATTTAAAAATGTACCTTACAGTTTAATCAGCACCTATGGGAAAAGTGTGGGTTTGCCTGATGGTCAAATGGGAAACAGTGAAGTGGGACACATGACAATAGGTTCAGGACGAGTGTTATACCAAGATTTGGTCAAAATAAACATGGCCATTGAAAAGAATACATTAAAAGAGAATGCCGTTCTAAAAGAAATTGTGGCTACGTCACACCATATTCACCTTTTAGGTTTAATCAGCGATGGAGGAGTACACTCTCATATTGATCATATCATTGCATTAGCAAAAATTGCAAAAGAAGAGAAGAAAAAAGTCTTTATTCACATCATCACCGATGGACGAGATGTTGCTCCCAATTGTGCAAAAGAGTATGTTAAACAAGTGATTGCTGTTTGTGATGAAGATATCCATATTGCTACCATTGCAGGGCGATACTATACCATGGACAGAGATAACCGCTGGGAGAGAGTTCAAAAAGGGTATGATGTTATTGCTACCGCAAAAAACAAAACTTCATTGGACGTATTAAGTTACATTGACCAATCCTATTCCCAAAATATTTTAGATGAATTTATCCAACCTGTTGCGTTTGAAGGGTATAACGGTTTAGAAGAAAATGACGGCATTATTTTTTGTAACTTTAGAAGTGATCGTATGAGAGAAATTTCATCCGTATTTGCACTTTCTGAGTTCAATGAATTTGAACGAAAAAACCTGCCACTACATATTGCAACATTGACTGAATACAACAAAAGTATTCCCCTTCCCGTAATGTTCCCAAAACAGAACCCCAAAAATACACTTGCAGAAGTTATTTCAAATGCGGGATTAACTCAATTACATACAGCAGAAACTGAAAAATATGCCCACGTCACTTTTTTCTTTAATGGAGGAGTTGAAGAGCCTGTTGAGAATGAAACACGCATACTCATTCCTTCACCTTCTGTTGCTACATACGATTTGCAACCTCAAATGAGTGCACCCGAAGTAGGCACAGCCGTTTTAAAAGCGATGGATGATGCGTATGACTTTATTGTGGTGAATTTTGCCAATGGAGATATGGTTGGACACACAGGTAATTATGAAGCAAGTATTCAAGCCGTTGAAGCGGTTGATAAACAATTGGCGCTTATAATCGAAAAATCAAAAAACTTAGAGTATAATGTTTTACTGACAAGTGATCATGGAAATTGCGAAATGATGAAAGATGCCAGTGGAAAAACATTAACAAATCATACCGTTGGGGATGTGTTTTGTTTTGTTTTATCAAATGGTGTTCAAAATGTTAAAACAGGCAGCTTAAACAATATAGCGCCAACTGTTTTAAAACTCATGAACTTAGACATCCCTCAAGAGATGGATGAACCTTTAATTTAAGGATAAAAATGGAAACATCAAAAATAAAATCAGATTTAAGAAATATCAGCCTTCTTATTGCAGAAGATGGTCAAGACATTATCAATATCTTAGACAGAACATTCAAAATGCTTGTAAAAGAGATTCATTTAGCAAGTGATGGTGCAATTGCACTCTCACAATATAATGAACATAATCCTGATGTGATTATTACCGATTTAAGAATGCCCAATTTAGATGGTGCTCAGTTGATTAAAGAGATAAGAAGAACCAACACCAATGTACCCATTATTGTTGTTACAGCTTTTAAAGACGATTTGTCATTGGAAGAACAAAACAGTGTATCAGCCGTTTTTGAAAAACCCATTAACTTTATTAAATTGGTTAATACATTAGATGAGTGTATTCAAGGATTAGTAAGATAACAGATGTCAAAACTTATTATTGAGAACCTTCATATACAAAACCATGAAGAGACACTGGTTCATATAAGTTTTACCATAGAGAAATCAACGGCCTTAATTGGACAAAGCGGCAGTGGAAAATCGTTGACACTTAAATCAATTTTGGGGCTTTTACCCAGTAATTTAACGTTGAATATGCGCATTACGTCTGAGTTTGATTTAAACAGTGAGACCATTGGATTTGTTCCTCAAAATCCTTTTACATCGCTCTCCCCAATGACAAAAATAACTCAGCAATTTTTTTGTCAAGAGAAAAGAAAAATTGAATTACTGGCGCTTGTAGGACTTGAAAAATGGGTATTAAATAGATTCCCAAATCAGTTGAGTGGCGGTCAAATTCAAAGAGTTATCATTGCACTGGCACTTACAAAAAATCCAAAACTTTTACTTTTAGACGAACCAACCACAGCGTTAGACACTAAAAGTAAAACCACCATAATTGAACTCATTCAAACCATACAAGCGAAATTAAATCTGTTGGTTTTATATGTAACACACGACATCAACTCAATTGTTAATCTTTGTGAACAATTGATTATTATAAAAAATGGCTTCATCATAGAATCGGGATTATCACACGACATTTTACAAAAACCCAAAGAAGCTTATACCAAAGAGTTAATCAATTCAGGTTTTAATAACAGAAATTTTAGGGAATAAACAATGACAAAATATATTATAGGTTTTTTTACATTTTTAGGTTCGGTTATAGTAATATGGCTGATTTATTTATATGCTGAAATACGATTTGAAATCGATAAAATTGTTCATTATAAACCCAATCTGACCACACAATTCTTTGATAAAAATGGTGAACTCGTCGCAAACTTATTTGAGAAAGAGCACCGACTCTATGTCAAATATGATGATATTCCCCCACAAGTTATAGAAGCGCTTGTTGCCATTGAAGATACTCAATTTTTTGAACACAGTGGCGTTAACACCGATGCCATTTTAAGAGCCATTATAAAAGATATTAAAGCACGAAAACTCGTGGAAGGAGCAAGTACTTTAACGCAACAACTTGTCAAAACTTTGCTCTTAACAAGAGAGAAAAAAATCACTCGTAAAATAAAAGAAGCCCTTTTATCTTTACGATTAGAGACCGTATTAACCAAAGAGGAGATTTTAGAGCGATACTTAAATCAAGTCTATTTTGGACATGGGTATTATGGTATACGTACTGCGGCATTGGGATATTTCAAAAAAGAGTTGTTTGAACTCAATCTTAAAGAGATTGCCATGCTGGTTGGATTGCCAAGAGCACCAAGTTTTTACTCACCCACCAAAAACATGAAATTTTCACTTGTAAGGGGAAATCAAGTGGTCAATCGTCTCTACAGTTTGGGTTGGATCAATAACAAAGAGTTAGAAGAAGCCATCAATTATACCCCCATTGTTTATGATGAAACGTTAACGTTGAACAAAGCACCTTATGTCATTGATTACGCCATGAACAAACTGGGAGCAGATATTCCTGATCTTAAATATGGTGGGTATAAAATCAATTTAACCATTGATTTACAAGCACAAGAACTCGCGCGAAAATCACTTATTTATGGGTATGAAAAAATCAAACAAAGAGATGCTTTATATAAAGACAAACCCGATTATGAAGACTTCACTCAAACCCTCAATGGTGGCTTAATTACCATTGAAAGTAAAACAGGGAAAATTTTAACACTTGTTGGTGGTATCAATTATAAAGAGTCAAACTTTAACAGAGTCATTCAATCTCAAAGACAACCCGGAAGTGCGATTAAGCCATTTATTTACCAAGTTGCTTTAAATTTAGGATACTCTCCTGCAACAAGCTTAGTTGACATTTCAAGAACCTACAACTATACAGTTGGCGATGAAGAGAAGGTGTGGCAACCCAAAAACTATGAAGAGAACTATACGGGATTAATTACACTCAGAGAAGCCCTCATTCACTCAAGAAACTTAGCAACCATTAATCTTGTCAATGACATGGGAATTGATGTTGCGTATAAAGGGTTAAAATCTTTTGGCATTGAAAACATTCCTATGGATTTGTCCATCACATTAGGAAGCTTCTCTATTTCACCCTTTGATATGGCAAAAGCGTATACACTCTTTTCAAATGAAGGGATTCAAGTAGAACCATATATTGTCAACTCTATTACAAACTTTGAAGATCAAACCATCACATTCCAAACAGAAGAGACTTATGTCACCCCACCTGAACAAGCTTTTTTAATCACCTCTATTCTTCACGAGACGGTTGACAGAGGAACAGGACGACTTGCCCGTGTTAAAGGTCTTGAAATTGCAGGAAAAACAGGTACGACCAATCAAAATGTTGATGCTTGGTTTTGTGGATACACGCCAACACTTCAAACGGTTATTTGGTATGGAAACGATGATAATAAACCCATGAGAAAGAGTGAAACAGGGGGGAGAAGTGCCGGAACTGTTTTTGCACATTTTTACACCAACTATTTAAAAATACATCCTGAAATTAAAAAAACTTTTGACAAACCGGAAGGCGTTTATGACAGTATCATTAATGGGAAAAAAGAGTATTACACAGAGACCTCAAAATTGCCTGAAATTAAATCTGCGAAAGAGATTGAAGCGGGAAGAGAGTTTTAATATAGGTTGATTTAAAATAAAAATCAGCAATAAAAAAGCCCACTTCCAAAGAAGTGGGCTTTTTTTATTCTTGTTATAATATTAGCAAGAATAAGTTGATTTAAATTCAAACGCAGTAGGTCTGGCTTCGTCTGGCCACACTTGAGTTTCAAATTTATAGTGTTGATACGTATCAACCATATCTTTAGTAAATACAGGTTGTAAGAAATCGTTATCTCTGATTAATGCTTCCAAAGAACCTCTTAATGTATGAGGCATTTGTGGAATATTTCTCTCTCTGATTTCATCTAATGATAATTCAAATAAGTCATCATCCATTGGTCCAATTGGTTCATATTTATTTTTGATACCATCTAAACCAGCACATAACATAGCAGCAAATGCTAAATATGGGCAAGAAGTTGAATCTGGGAATCTCATTTCAATTCTTGTTGCTTTCTCACCAGCACCGTAAGGAACTCTACAAGAAGCCGATCTGTTTTGAGAAGAGTAAGTTAAGATTGAAGGTGCTTCAAATCCTGGAATTAATCTTTTATAAGAGTTTGTTGATGGGTTAGTAAATGCAGCAACTGCACGTGCGTGTTTAAATACACCACCTACATAATGTCTGGCCATTTCTGAAAGGTTTCCATATTCACCTTGTTTGTAGAATAAGTTTTTACCATCTTTCCAGATTGATTGGTGTACGTGCATTCCATTACCATTATCACCGAAAAGTGGTTTTGGCATAAATGTTGCAGATTTACCATTTAAATGAGCAACCATTTTCACAACATATTTATATTTTTGTACGTTATCGGCAGCTTCAATTAAATCTCCAAATACAACACCAATTTCACCTTGTGCTTGTGCAACTTCGTGGTGTCCTAAAACAACTTCTAATCCAACTTGTTCTAAAATTTGCATCATTTCTGCTCTTAAATCTACCATTGAATCAATTGGTTGAACTGGGAAATAACCACCTTTTGTTCTAGGTCTGTGTCCAATGTTTCCACCTTCGAAATCAGTTGAATCTGACCAGCAACCTTCATCTGAATCAACTCTGTAATAAGACTCATTGATATCATCAATAATTTTTACATCATCAAAGATAAAAAATTCATTTTCAGGACCAAAATACGCAACATCACCCAGACCTGAATCACTTAAATGTTTCAAAGCTTTTTTAGCAATAGATCTTGGACATTTTTCGTACATTTCATTTTTATAAATATCATATACATCACAAATAACAATAATTGTTGAATCTGCAGTAAATGGATCTAAAAATGCTGTACCAACATCAGGTTTTAATAACATATCTGACTTATTGATTGGTTGCCATGCATCAACTGATGAACCATCAAACGGTAAACCATTTGTTAAGTTACCTTCATTGACCGCACTTAGCATATATGTTAAATGATGCCATGTACCTTTCATATCTGAAAATCTGAAGTCAACAAATTTAACTTCGTTCTCTTCACAATATTTGAAAAACTCTTCTGTATTGTTAACAAATTTACCCATGTAATATCTCCTAATAAATTAATAGGAATATTTTATCGAAAATAAATATAAAAAGAACTGAAGAATTTGTATAAAATATATACAATACAAAGAAGTTTTTTAAAAAAATTAAAAAAAAAATTGTTTAAAAAGTATGCAATACTCTCTCTCTGTTTTTATATGAAGCACATTTAAAATAACCAACTGCTTTAGCTAATTCAATGGCTTTATCATAAGAGAAGCCAATTTGTGCAATTTCATGAGCATCAGAAGAGAACGTAATGGGAATATCTGACTCAAAACAACACTCTAAAAGCTCTTTTGAAGGGTATTGTTCTCCAATGGGTTTTCTAAAACCTGCGGCATTGATCTCCACACACATATTGGCTTTTTTAATTGCCAACAATGCTTTTTTAGCTATTAAACGAATATCTTTTTTGGGTAAAAACTTAAAGACTTTGATTAAATCTAAATGTCCTACAATGTCAAATAAGCTTGAATTTGCCATCGCCTCAATCGCATCAAAATAGTCTTGCCATATGGTATCAATATCTTTATCTTTGTAAGCGCCTATAAATTCTGGATTATCGAATCCCCATCCATCTAAAAAGTGTACAGAACCTATGAGATAATCGACATTGGCATTAAGTATCTCTTTTTTCATGGGAACATGTTGCATAAAATCTACTTCATAACCCAATACAATATCAATCTCGTTTTTAAACTCGTTTTTTAACGTTAATACTTCATTCTCATAAAACGCTTTTTGACTCAACGGCAATCGATACCCTTCGTCAAAATCCATTGGGGCGTGTTCACTGAAACCATAAATATCAATGCCTAAATCAATCGCCTTTAAAATATACTCTCTCATCGTTCCATTGGCATGGTTACATAAAGTGGTGTGGTTGTGTAAATCAACTCTCATAGCATTATCTTTAATTTAAAATTCCAGCACCTTGAATTTTGGTGCTTCGCTCTTGCGCATAAACTCTTACTTTATTTTTAATATCATATTTCCAAATGGGTGCACTCTTTTTAAAATCTTCAACAAATTCATCAATAAGTTCCAACGCCACTCTTCGTTTTGGACTGCACACTGCAGCGATATAAGAACTCGTATGATTCAAAACATCCCCACGAGAGTGCGCCATAAGGACAATGGCATTGTGTTCATTGGCTTTTTTTTGCCAAGCTTCAAACCAACTGTTTAATATGGGTTCATAAATATCAAACGACAATCCCTCTATACCATCTTCATCTCTTACAACGCCCACAAATGTTATAATGGCACCATAATTGGAGTTTCTAAACTCATCATACCACGCATTTGTTATTTGCTCTACAGGTAAAGCCCCATCAAAAAGTTGCAATTTTTTATCATTATTCATTATTCATTATTCACTTTTAATTTAATATTTATCCCCCACAAACAGGAGGAAGCAACGAAATTTTATCATTATTTTTTAATATCATATCTTTTGAACAAACCAAAACATCATTCACAGCAACTGCACAACTCTCTAACCACGTTGATAATTCAGCATCATTTTTTAATATTTCACTCAACTCATTTAAATTTGTAATCTCTAATTGCATCGGCTGTTTATTGATTGGTCCTAAAAACTCTACTTTTACCAATTTTAACCCCTTATTTACCTAAATTTTATTATTATAGCGAAAAAGTTTTTATTTAGGAAATCACACAATGATATTTGCTAAAATCGATTTTATCAATTTGTTGCCTTTACATGTCTACTTTAAAAAAAGTATCAAATCAAATCAAATTAAATCCATCATCAATTACAAACAATCGTATCCCGCTAAAATTAATCAACAATTTAAAAAACGTAAAGTTGAATCGGCTTTTATTTCATCGATTGCTTCAAGAAATGAAAAGAGCTTACCCTTAGGAATTGTGGCAAAAAAAGAGGTACGTTCAGTTTTACTGGTACCAGGGGATTATGCAAAAGATTATCAAAGTCAAACTTCCAATAACCTCGCAAAAGTGTTAAACCTTTCTGGACAAGTGATTATTGGTGATAAAGCGCTCAAATATTACCATGAACACGATCAAAAAAGTTTTATAGACTTGGCGAAAGCTTGGCAAGACACATATCATCTCCCTTTCGTTTTTGCCGTTTTATGCTACAACAACCACGGAAAATTTTTGACAAAAATAACAAAAAACTTTAAAAAACACTCCATTAAAATTCCGCAATACATACTGGAACAATATGCACAACGTTCAGGTGTTTCAAAAAGCAATATTTTAGAGTATCTCAAAGGCATTGATTATGAGTTAGGGATTAAAGAGAAACGTGCATTAAAGCTGTTTTTAAAATTAACCAAAGAAAGAGGTTTAAAATGACCTTTCTTGACTCAACCATTCTAGGAATCATTGAAGGATTCACCGAATTTTTACCGATTTCTTCAACCGGTCATTTAATCGTAGCAACCCAATTTTTAAACATTGAACAAACCGATGTGACAAAAGCGTATGAAGTCATTATTCAGTTTGCAGCTATTTTAGCCGTAATCTTGAATTATCCAACAAAATTCACCTTCAAACATATTGAACTGTGGAAAAAGCTGACTTTAGCATTTCTTCCTATTGGCATTGTGGGATTTTTACTTGCAAGTAAAATCAAAACGCTCTTTTCAGTAGAAGTTGTTGCCATCATGTTTATTGTCGGTGGGGTTGTTTTTTTAATGGTTGAGAAATTTTATAAACCCAAAGCCCATTTTATTGACGATGTTGAAAATGTCTCTTACAAACAAGCTCTTTACATTGGAATAGCACAAATATTTGCACTCATACCTGGAACCAGTCGAGCGGGATCAACTATTATTGGGGCCATGCTGGTGGGATTAACAAGAAAAGCCAGTGCTGAGTTTTCATTTCTTTTGGCTTTCCCTGTTATGTGTGCGACGACCGGTTATGATTTGCTTAAACACTACAAAGAGTTCAACGACACCAACTTGATGCTTTTAGCAGTGGGATTTGTGGTCTCTTTTATTGTGGCATTTTTAACCATCAAACTCTTTTTAAAATTTTTAGAAAATTTTACTTTTGTGGCTTTTGGTATTTACAGAATTCTTTTTGGAATCGTACTTTTAGCTTTCATTTAAAATAATATCTACAATGGTCTCAATAGAATCGCTCTTAATGGACTCAATTAAGGCCTTGCTCATTTTATTGATATCGCTTTTTATGCACTCAAAAAAGAAGGCTTCTGTAATCTCATCTTCTCTTTTTAAATACGCCATGCCATTATCCGCTAAAACTTTGGCATTGTAATATTGATGATCTTCAAATGCATAAGGAAAAGGAATAAAAAGCGTAGGCAAAGAGTTGGCCGCGAGTTCCCAAAGCGTAGATGCCCCTGAACGACTGATGGCAAAATCTGCTTTTGAAATCTTTTTTTCAATTTCATGGGTAAAATCAAAAACATCAACATCAATTTTCATATTCGCATATTTTGCACTCACTCTTTGTAAATCCTCTTTGCCTGTTTG
The DNA here is from genome assembly GCF_048571275.1 of Marinarcus sediminis (SeqCode). Classification (GTDB taxonomy): domain Bacteria; phylum Campylobacterota; class Campylobacteria; order Campylobacterales; family Arcobacteraceae; genus Marinarcus; species Marinarcus sediminis. The sequence goes on along the minus strand of NZ_CP182357.1, from coordinate 1,356,353 downwards.
GTGAATAATTTGTATGCCCATTGCATTAAGTTTGGGTGCCACTTTTAATGCAAAATTATTAATCGATTTTGCCCCTTGTGAACCTCCAAGAAAAATGACAGTTTTTACTTCACGTCTTACTCTCGCTTCATCAAAAAATTTAATATCAACCGGGTAATCTTTGCTTTTAGATAAAGGGTCATAAGAAGAAAACACTTCCGTGGCAAACCGTGATGTGACTTGATTGAGTTTTCCCATAATGGAGTTTTGTTCATGAATATAGAGTTGACAACCACTTGTCATAATCGAAGCAAATGTTGCGGGTGCAGCAGAATAGCCCCCTACTGAAATCACTTTTGTTATTTTAGTTTTTTCAAAAATATCTTTGCAATGAAATGCCAACTGCATGATCTTATACAACGATTTAACCTTTCCCCATAAATCTTTATTGACCACACTTGCTGAATCTAAAAAAAAGGCTTTTTTTATTTTTCGATTATTGGCAAACCACTGTTTATCTTGTCCATTTTTTGAGCCAATATAAATAGGACTATAACTTCTTTTATGCAACTCATTTATAAAAGCCTCTGCGACTTTTAAATGCCCACCTGTTCCACCACCAGTAATTACTATATTATCCATTATTTAACCTTATTTCAAATCTACACTTCTGCTGATTGACAACACCAATCCAATAGAAATCGCTACACTTAAAAGTGCACTTCCTCCATAACTCAAGAATGGCACAGCAATACCTTTAATGGGAATCATGCCTGATATTCCATAAGAGTTAATTAAAAATGCAAAAATTATCATCAAGGCAATACCCAAAGTAAAGAGATGATAAATTTGGCTTTTGGTTCTTCGACTGATTTTTAAAATCCTAAAGATGATAAATCCAAGTGTTAAAATAACAAAAAAGAAACCCAAAAAACCTATCTCTTCGATAATTCCAGCTAACACAAAGTCAGTATGCACTTCCGACAAAAACCCCAGTTTTATTGAACCTTCACCAATGCCAGCACCCGTTAGTCCACCATTGTTAATCGCATTCAAAGAGTGTGAAACTTGATAGGGTTCGGGAAACTCTTTGATACGCAACTCGTTGGCAATGACATCAGGAAGCAGTGAAAGGATTCCATCTTGAACCATACTCCACCAACTTTGAATTCGTATAATTCGATGTGGAGCAGCTAAGATTAACCCCACAAATCCAACAATTCCTGCTAATCCCAAAGATAAGAAAAACTTCATGCTTCGATTGGCAAACATCAGTAATACGAATAAAATTACCCCCATAAGCACCACTTGTCCCAAATCTTTTTGCATAAATGCCACAATAAAAACAACCAAAAGAAAAGCTCCAAAATAAGGAAGTACCAAAAGCATTTCATCTTTCCATTTCATCTTTGTGGGTTGGTCGTAAACTCTTCTGTTAAAGCTCCACGCCAAAAAATAGATAAACCCTATTTTAAAAAACTCCACAGGAGAGAGCGAAAATCCCGGTAGCCTAATCCAACGGTTAGCACCACCTGAAGCGGTCACCATAAAACTGGGTAAAAAAGGCATGACAATCATGATTAAAAAGAAAACAATAAAAAGACTCATCCCTATAAATTTAACTGCCTTATCGGGATTTAGATTTGAGAGTAACCACATAATAAGAATGGATAAAAAACCTACAAAAAATTGTCGAATAAAAAAGTGGAAGCTGTTATAATCAAAATAGACAACCGTGTATACCGAAAGAGAATATGAAAAAAGTATACTCAATATGATTAAAATAGAAGCAGCAACAAAAAGAGGATAATCGGGTCTGTTTAAATCGTTTGTTTCTGATTTAATGCTTTTTTCGGTAGAATTCATTTGCGCATTATATTATATTATGGATAAATATGTCTTCAAAAAAAACCGATAATCAAGAAAATATTAACAAAACCAAAAAAATTGCAATTTTATCTTTTTTTTTACTGCTTGCACTGATTGTTCTTTGCATTTCAATCTACAACACCAGTACCAATAATCGGCGATTACCCTCTTTGGAAACCACCAAAAAAGAGTTGGCCATACGAGGAGATATTATCAGTCACGATAATTTTAAACTCGCCTCATCTAAAAAAGTCTATAAAGCAACCTTGGATACTCGATTTTTAGATGAAGATAAAAAAGAACTCTTTTTAAAACTCTTTTCAATTTACAGTGATATTCCCATTGCTAAGTTGGAAAAAAAGATTAATAGCTCTTTGCAATCAGACCCAGGGAGCATCGTACTTTCTTATAATATTGATTCAAGAACCGCCAAAAACTTAAAAGAACTCAGTTACAAACTGATGCGTTTGGATGTATTTAAATCCATTAAAATTAATGGCAACAAAGTATTAAGAGGTTTAAATATCAGCGAAAGCGGTGAAAAACGGCTCTACTCTTATGATAACTCTTTAACGCCAATTGTAGGCTACATCTCAAAATATGAATCAGAGAGTGACAAGACTAAGGTCAAAGGAGTTAAAGGCTTAGAGAGCAGTTATAACGATATATTAAATGACACAAAAGATGGTATTTTAAAAGGTCAAAGAGATGTCTTATCGTACATATCCTTCAACAAAGACTCCATTATTAAAAACCGAATAGATGGGGCATCGATTGTTTTAAACATTCCTTTAAAATTGCAAAAAACCATTGAAATGCAACTGGACTACTACAAAGAAAAATATCAAGCCGAGGAGATCATTGTTTCTATTATGGAGAGTCGTACAGGAAAAATTATCTCATTGGCGACTTCCAACCGTTTTAATCCCGAAAAGATACAACAAAGCGATATTCCTTCTTTAAATGTCAATGCCGTTGAATACCTTTATGAACCAGGCTCTGTTATAAAACCCATTGCCCTCGCTTTAGTACTCGATAAAAACCGAGCAAAAAAAAATGAGCTCATTTTTGCTCACAATTTGGGTTCTACAAATTCCAAAGGGGAATACCCAAAAGGAAAATATAAATTGGGAAGATATACCATCAAAGACGACCACAGCTTTGAAAAAAACTACTTAACCCTTGATGACATAATCGTTTATTCAAGCAACATTGGTATTTTACAATTGGCTCAAAGACTCTCCGCAAAAGAGTTTTCAGATGGCTTAAAACATTTTGGAATCACCCAAAGTACAGGCATAGATCTCCTCAATGAAAAAGTAGGGTATATTCCTGAACTCTATAAATTCAGAGCCGGTGAAGACAGAGGGGAGGACAATGTTTTTAAAGCAACCGTATCATACGGGCAAGGAATGACCTCCACGTTTATGCAAATATTAAGAGCGTACAGCGTTTTTAATAATGAAGGAAAAATCATCACTCCCCGAATCATATCTCACATCATAACCAATGATGATGAAAAAATCGAATTGGCACCTACCCCAGCACCTCAAGTTATATCACCTCAAACAGCCAACAGAATCAAAGGCATGTTAATTAAAACCGTTAATATAGGTACAGGGAAAAATACTCACATAGATGGTCTAGAAATTGGGGGGAAAACAGGAACTGCACAAATTGCTGAAAATGGAAAATATCTCAAAAACTATATCAGCTCATTTTTTGGTTTTGCCAATGATAAAGAGCATAAATATACCATTGGTGTTACTGTAATTAACCCTTCATCTACGGGTAAATATTGGTACTATTTGTATGCCTCAGAATCTGCAGTTCCTGTCTTTAATGATATCATTGAGAGTTTGGTTAAATTAAATTATCTTCAACCCAAAGCCAATTGATTAAAATCAAGGTAGAAGTGCTTTTATTTTAATACCATTACAAACACTTTAACCCTAAAAGTGTTATACTTCCAAAAAATAATATTAAAGGATTTTCAATGTTTGGATTTGGAAAAGAGTTAAAAGAGTACAACTTATCACAAGAAGAGTTAAATAAATTACAATATGCAAAATTCACCACAGAAAAAGGAACTATTTGGATTAAATTGTTCCCAGAATCAACACCCATTGCCGTTTCTAACTTTGCCACATTGGCCAATGAAGGATTTTATAACAACTTAAATTTTCACAGAGTAATTCCAGGTTTCATGGCGCAAGGGGGTTGTCCAAATGGTACGGGTACGGGAGGACCTGGTTGGGCAATTAAATGTGAAACGACTGCACCTAAACAACTGCATAAAAAAGGAAGTCTTTCAATGGCTCATGCAGGTAAAAATACAGGGGGAAGCCAATTTTTTATCTGTTTTGTACCTTGTCCTCATTTAGATGGTGGTCACACCGTTTTTGGTGAAATTGAAGATAATGATACAGAGAGTTTTACTGCACTTGATGCCATCGAACAAAAAGATAAAATTGTATCTGTAGAAATTTTCGAAACAAAAGATGCTGACTGATCTTATACTTTTTATTCATATCATTTCTGCCGCCACTTGGGTGGGCGGGGGAATGCTTCTGTTTGGAATGGGCATATATTTTAAAGACCCAAAAGCCCAAACCCTCATTTACTCACACATTGGTCCCTTTTACGGATACTTTCAACTCATATGGATTACCCTGCTTGTTATTACAGGCTTGCTTCTTTTAAATCAACATCATCTTTATAACACACTATTGGATGAAAGTTTCAGACAAAGCTCATTTGGTATTTTACTTTATAAAAAACTCTTTATAGTACTTATTGTAATTATTGCAACAGCAATTCATATGTACATCTCATTAAAAGCACATGGCAGAGAACGAACAAACAAAGAAAAAATGATTTCAAGAGTTTCATCATTGATTATCTTTTTGTTTAACTTTTCTATTGTTTGGTACGCGATAGCTGTGTCTAAATATTTTGTGTAGATATTTAAAACTTGTAATTAAATCCCACATGCATTCCACGAATTTTTTCTTTATTTTTTAAAAACTCATTGAGTAATTAAAACCACTCCAAAATCTTGGGTCTTCTCCCTCAGTTGTGGTATTAAGTGTCAAAGTGAATTTTGATTTATTTTTAAAAGTATGTTCAATACCAACTGTACCTCGAAGCCAATCTTGGTCGTATTCTCTTCCAGCTATTTCAAATGAACTTAACCCAACTAATTGACCACTGACACCACTTCCTCTACTATTAATCCTATGAGTAGCTTCTAAAGTTGTAATTATTGTATTGGTTGTATTCAATTTAAAATTACTATCAACCCCTACCCGCCAATCTTGAACTCGCTCAGAGTTTTGATTATAAATAGCTGGAAATCCTCCACCACTCTCACTATAACCATCAGTAATGACTTTAGTCATATTATATTGGATATATGGATAAAACTTTTCTCCTTGATATTGTAATTTAGCTTTCAATGCCATAATATTTTGATTGGTATTTCCTATTGAACTATCTAAATTACCTGCATTATCATATCCACGCTTAATACGTAAATCATTTTCCCCATAAATACCTGTAAATGTTGTATAAAGAGGCATTACTGTAGGCAGTTTAATATCGCTATCAACTGCTATAAAATAACCATCTGTATCCATATTACCTTTATAGTTTAGATCACTGTTTCCCCATAATTGACCTATAGCAATACTATAAGTTAAATTTTTACTATGTTTAAAACTAACTCCTATTTCAGCCAATTGATTATCATCTCTAGTATTATGCCGATTATCAGTTGATACATCACCAGCTACCCACATGACACGCCTTTCATCCAATGCTCGTCTTTGACCTGGATGCCCATGTGCTCCATGCAATAACATAGATGCATTAGCTACACCTTGAGATGAAACTGTGTTGATACTTTCTAATGAGGCGGTAAAGTCTGACATTCCAATCATCCCTTGACCTGCTTTTGCAATAAAGGCTTCAGTTCCATTAGTTGAATTCCCAAATCCTACGATGGTTTTTCCATCATCACTTACTGCATTTGGATTAGTATTACTCCAGCCAGTTAATGTATATCCATCTTCGGCTAGCCATTCGGTTAAGCTTTGCATTCCTGTAGATTGTGTCCATCTAAAAGCTTCATATCCATTTGCAGAATTACTATATCCAACCACAACAGAACCATCTGAATTCACTCCATTAGCTGTACTAAAAAAAGAACCTCCTGCTAAATCCCCAAGTCCTACCATTCCTCCTTCTTGTGTCCATCTAAATGCTTCACCTCCATTAGCACTACTACTATATCCAACCACAACAGAACCATCTGAATTCACTCCATTAGCTTCACTATCAAAACTTCCTCCTGCTAAATCCCCAAGTCCTACCATTCCTCCTTCTTGTGTCCATCTAAATGCTTCACCTCCATTAGCACTACTACTATATCCAACCACAACAGAACCATCTGAATTTACAGCAGATGCCCAACCATCAAAACTTCCTCCTGCTAAATCTCCAAGTCCTACCATTCCTCCTGCTTGTGTCCATCTAAAAGCTTCATATCCATTTGCAGAATTACTATATCCAACCACAACAGAACCATCTGAATTCACTCCATTAGCTAAACTAAAAAAAGAACCTCCTGCTAAATCCCCAAGTCCTACCATTCCTCCTTCTTGTGTCCATCTAAATGCTTCACCTCCATTAGTACTAGCACTGTGTCCAACCACAACAGAACCATCTGAATTCACTCCATAAGCTGTACTAGAAAAAGAACCTCCTGCTAAATCCCCAAGTCCTACCATTCCTCCTGCTTGTGTCCATCTAAAAGCTTCAAATCCATTGCTGTAACCAACCACAACAGAACCATCTGAATTCACTCCAGTAGCTATACTAAAAAAAGATCCTGCTAAATGTCCAAGTCCCTCCATTGAGGCACTATAAAGCATTGAACTTGTTACTACTGATATTAATATACTTTTTTTAATTATTCTATCAACCATAAATGCAATACCCCTCTCGATAGCCATATTAAACTCCTTAAATAATAAAAAGTCTAATATATTACCGTTACACTTTTTGTTACAAAAATTAAAAAAGTTATTAAATTATAAATGCTATAAAAAATAAAGTACATTAATGTGAAACTTGAATCTAAGAATTCTTTAATTATCTCTATCTTAAAAATATATTGAAATAAGATATTTTTTTAAGTCAGTTATGTGTGGAGTTATTTTTTAAATGTATTTGACTAAAATGATGATTTAGTTTCTATAATTATATCCAATGCCTTACTACATTGGAAATTACTACGATAAGAAGTTTTTTTATCCCATTCTTTTTCACTAATATTGGATATTTTAATTTTTACTGGATAAATATCATAAACTTTTTTGAAATTTTCTAATCTCTTCACTTCTTCTCTAATGCCATAAAAACTATTTTTAGAATTTTCTTTGTCTATTTTATTATAAGCATAAAAATCTTTTTTAAGTCTATCTACTTCTTCTCCATCAAAATAAATAAATAACTTCTGAACAAAATCACAATGATATGTTTCACTAATTTTTTGCCATGCACTTAACATTCCTGTTTTTTCATCTAATGTTAATTTACCATCAATAACTGACTTAAAATCCAAAGTATGCTCAACTCCAACTTCATCATATACTTTAACACTCTTTTCATTTATGGAATTCTTTTTATCTCTTCTTCCTGAACCTAAATCTGAATTAATTCCCATTATAATTCTATGCTTACTTTTTTCTCTCATTTCTTTTTTTATTTTGTTATATTCATATAAAGAAAGTTTACTTTGAGAATATTCTGTAGAATATCTAATTTTATTTATTGAACTATCATCTGTATCAATATTTTTTTCTGCATTTAAATTTAAATACATACCTTTTTTTATATTAATAGGCCAAGCTTGAGGTTTAAACGAACGAGTCTCTACTTTTATGATATTTCTTCCTAATGGCACATTTTCTAATATTAAACCTTTACTTTTATCACTAGTAATTAATATTTTTCTATTCCCTAAATAAACAGTAGATAAAGGGTTCAAATCTAATTGAACTGTTGAGGATGAGCCCTTATTTAGATTTACAATATCATATCCAGTGGCAAACAACAAATTAATAATTACCAGTGTACAACAAAGAATTATACGCATAATATTCCCTTATGTTTTTTACCAACCATAACTATCAATATTTTGATTATTTACATCCATATTTGAAAAGTCTTTTTTACTTTTATTAGCCTTACTATTGTCAGTATCTTTAGATATGTTTGTAAAGTCATCATTATTATTCACTCGTTTATATTGACTTAATGTATTTATATACCCACCTTTCCAATCATTTTTATTCTTACTAAATGATGGATATTTTTTTGCTGTACAACCAGCCAATAAAATTATTATTGTAATTACAAAAAAAAATATTTTATTCATTGTTTTTAACATTTAGATTAGGAAATGCTTTTACAAAGATTGAAGCAAAATCATTCATATCCTGAAAATTCTGAAAATTAAAAACTAAATAATTTTTACGGTCATCATAATTTATTTCTTTACTTTTATTTAACATATGAAAATAAACTTCCCCTCCATATAAATAAGAATCATATCTTACATACTTCCTTCTATATCGAAAATTTACATAATTACCTACTACATCTACATTACCATCAATTAACCCTTGAAATATTCTTCCTTTGCCATTATGTATAATCAAAGTATAATTATCACTATTTGGGAGGTGCACCGCTCTTATTGATGCATTGTTAGGTATTGTAAATTCAATTAAGGCAACTCCATCACTTAAAAATGAAGGATCTTTATAAAAAAATAACGTAGTTTGAGCTTTATTTGTAGAATATCTTTTAACACCTTCAAAATTATAATCTTTTATTTCATCTATAAAATCATTAAAATATCCGTTATGAATTGGAGAATTTAGATAGTTTAAAAATTCATTCCTAAACATACTTTTTGCTTGAGCTTCATTTAAATCAATTAATTTAAGTTGTATATTCTCAACTTTTTCTCCTGTTACAGGTGAATTTAAATGTTCATTTCTAAATTGATTCTCAATAGCATTATTTATTGCTTGTTCAATACATCCAGTGAAGCTAAAAATTATTCCTAAGACTACTATAAACACTCTTATTTTCATTCTTCTCTCCTAAAATAATATATAGTATAATTAAAAGCTGTTACACTTTTTGTTACAAAAATTAAAAAACCAACTAAATTATTAATTCTTTTATAAATTTACTCTACATCCAAAAGAAGGAAAAGTTTCTATTGTGTCAGAATCAAGTTTTTTTCTTAATCTATAAATTAAAAGTCGTAGTGCATTACTTGAAACATGTTCATCCCAGATTGCATACTCTATATCATTATATGCAACATAGTTTCCTTTTGCAACAATGAGTATTTGAAATAGTTGAAGTTCTCTTTTACTGAGTTTTATTGGCAGTTTTTCTTTAAATATTTGTTGATATTTTCTATTATAATAATATTCATTACCTATTTTTATTTGCTTTTCCATATACTCACCAAACTAAAGTTTAATAAAGTATACACAAGTGGCGTTACGCTTTATGTTACAAAATAAGATAAATAATTATATTATTAACTTCTGTTAAAATTTATTCTACACCCAAAAGCTGAAACAGTTTCTATAAATTTATGCTCAAGTTTTGAACGAAGCCTAAATATGAGAACTCTTAATGCTGTATCACTTACAACACCATCCCATAAGTTATATTCAATATCTTCGAAGCTTACAATATTTCCTTTTGCTCCAATCAAAAGTTTAAGAAGTGCCAACTCTTTTTTACTAAGTTTTATAGGCATCTGCTCATAAAAAAGCTGAGAATTTATCTCATCAAAATAAAATCCCTCACCTAATTGTATATATTTGTTATCTATATGCTCCATACAGTTTATTTTATAAGTTCCTAAAAGAATTGTCGCTTTTAATTCACTAACATTATAAGGTTTTACTATATATCCTACAGGCCTAGTTTTTATTGCATTTTTAATTGTAGTTTCATCAGTGTATGCAGTGAGGTAAATAATTGGAATAGAAAAGTTCTTTTGTAGTTCATTTGCTATTTCTATTCCATTAATAGAATTTTCTAAATTAATATCCATAAGAATAATATCTGGGATACTGTTATTATTAAGTACTTCAAGAACTTCATCATAGTTTGTTGCAAAAGCTAAGCACTTATGTCCCATTTCTAAAATACTATCTTTAATATCCAAAGCAACAATTGTCTCATCTTCAACAATTAAAACACTTAAACTATTCATCATTTTTCCAAGTAATTTTTACTAAAGTTCCTTTCTTCGTGTCAAACTCTATAGTACCTTTTAGCTGTTTTGTTGCAAGGGTATTGACTAATACTAACCCTAAAGAGTCTCTCTCTTCTTTGTCATTAAAACCAATTCCATTATCTTCTACTTTTAGATTATACGTTTTTGCTTCTTTCACTAAAGAGATATCAATAATACCTGAGCTTATAAAAGCATACTTTGTGGCATTTGAAATAAGCTCATTTAAAATAAGTCCACAATATATGGCTTGTTCCATTTTTAAGTCTGCTTGGATATCATAATTTATTGTTATATTTTTATTTGTAGTCTCCTGTATCTCATCTATGATAAGAGTAAAGTATTCCAAAGTATTGATATGAGTAATCTTATCCTGTTTGTATAGTAGCTCATGTAAGTGAGCCATTGTATTGATACGATTTTGTGCTGTTTGAAAAATATTTTTTAACCTTTCATCATCCACTCTTTTACTTTGCAATCGTATCATTGATACTACCATTTGCATATTATTTTTAACCCTATGGTGTAGCTCTTTGAAAAGTAGTTCTTTTTCATCAAGAAGAAGATTTTTTTCATTTAATGCGTTAGTTAAATCTTTTGTTTTATTTTCGACTTCTATCTTAAGCCGCTTTTCCTCACTTTGTTGCTGAAAAATCAGCTTTTTATTTGCAAGTTCTTTTTCTTTATTGGCTGTTTTTATTCTATCGGCTAAGGCAAAGGAGAAAAGAAGAGCTTCACTTAATATTGAAAAATCAACTAAATATTTATAATATTCATAAATTTGAAAAATTCCCATACTTGCCATATACATCAACATCCAAGAGAAGAATAAGACAAACCAACCAATAATCACAAAATAAGCTTGCCTATTTTTTTTATACCCTGCATAACAAGCAACAAAAAACAAATAAAGTATCAATGAGATATAAAATAAATTTTGCCATTTAGCATTTATAGAAAAAAATATCCCACCAATCAATAAAATAGGTATAGATATTAGATAAAAATTCAAAACATTATTTATCTTAGAATATTGCTTTGTATTTAAAAAATATTTTGAAAATAAAGTAAGGGCAATCATTGGAAAAGTTACAACGAAATAGGCACCATCTGTCCCAATATACTTTGTAAAACTATTGGTATCTAATTTATAAATCATTCCATCATAAAAAACTTGATGTGTAGTAATAGCAAAAACATATATTACATACCAAAAATAACTAATATCTCTTGTACTAAAATATATAAAAAGATTGTATAAAGCAAGTGTCCCCATTGCTCCAAAAAATATACTCAATACAATTAGATTATTTATTGATTTTGCATATATATCTTTTATATTCCAAAGATTTAACTTAACAGTTAGAGGAGTAATATAAGAACTAGCTCTTATATAATAGGTTTTGACCTCCTTTGGTTTAAGTTTTATATGAAAAATAGGATTAAGAGTGTCTCTTCCTTTTGGATGATTGTTAATTCCTTCATTAAAAACTTTTTTCCCATCATAAAATTTAATATTAGAAGTTATTTTATGGTCATATTGAATTATTTTTTCTATAGATTCATTTGATATATTTTGCAAAGTAAATTTTACCCATACAGCAAAAGGTGGAGCATAACCATAAGATAAATATGCCTCTTTATTTTCTTTAAACTGTTTATTTTTTATCCCTTTAATAGTTAGCTTTTTTGTATTGTCAATATAAATATATGAGGAAGGAAGTAGTTCTAAAGCATTTGTATTTTCATCTATTTTAATAGTAGACGCATAAATTATAGAAGAAAAAAGAATAAATAAAAGAAATCTAAATAAAAACATTAAAAATACTATCCAATATGTGTTACAGTTTTAGTTACAAAATAAGCAAATAAATTATATTGTAATATAATAGGAAAAGTCAAATTTATGTAATAAACTAGTAGTGCTAACAGTAGGAGTTGAACTTAGAACCTCTTCCTTACCATAATATCACCAAAAAGTATAAGAAAAAGCAGAAGGAAGATATAAAAAAAGCCTCTACCAAAGCTATCAAATGGATAGATTAGGTAAAGGCTTGTAAAAACTCAAAGCTGGCAGCGGCTTACGTTTCCACAAGGGGACCCTGCAGTATTATCAGCGATGAAGTGCTTGACTTCCAGGTTCGGAATGGGTCTGGGTATTTCCACTTCTCTATAACCACCAGCAAATTGAGTAAAGAAGATATTGTAAAAATATACTCTTTACTCAACTCTGTTTAGAGTTAAATATAATGTTAAAAGTCTTTATAAACACATTTTACTAAGTATTGTGTACTTAATAAGATAGTAAACCAAGAAATATAAAAATAAGCCAAACGATCTATTAGTACTGGTCAGCTAAACGACTTACATCGCTTACACATCCAGCCTATCAACCAGCTAGTCTTGCTGGGATCTTCAGGGAAAGTTCATCTTAGAGTTGGCTTCGAGCTTAGATGCTTTCAGCTCTTATCACATCCGTACGTAGCTACCCAACGATGCTCTTGGCAGAACAATTGGTACACCAGTGGTACGTTCATCCCGGTCCTCTCGTACTAGGGACAAATCTCTTCAACTTTCCTACGCCCACGGAAGATAGGGACCGAACTGTCTCACGACGTTCTGAACCCAGCTCGCGTACCGCTTTAAATGGCGAACAGCCATACCCTTGGGACCTGCTCCAGCCCCAGGATGCGATGAGCCGACATCGAGGTGCCAAACCTCCCCGTCGATGTGAGCTCTTGGGGGAGATCAGCCTGTTATCCCCGGCGTACCTTTTATCCTTTGAGCGATGGCCCTTCCACACAGAACCACCGGATCACTATGACCGACTTTCGTCTCTGTTCGACTTGTATGTCTCACAGTCAGGCTAGTTTATGCCATTATACTCAACAAGCGATTTCCATCCGCTTTGAACTAACCTTTGTAAGCCTCCGTTACTTTTTAGGAGGCGACCGCCCCAGTCAAACTACCCACCAGACATTGTCCTGAACGAGGTTAACTCGTCCCAGTTAGTAACTCAAATATTCAAGGGTGGTATCTCAAGGATGGCTCATACTCTACTTGCGTCTAGTAATCAAAGCCTCCCACCTATCCTGCACATGAATATCCAAGCTACAGTGTCAAGCTGTAGTAAAGGTGCACGGGGTCTTTCCGTCTTTCCGCGGGTAGGAGGAATTTTCACCTCCACTACAATTTCACTGGATCCCTGGTTGAGACAGCTCCCATCTCGTTACGCCATTCATGCAGGTCGGTATTTAACCGACAAGGAATTTCGCTACCTTAGGACCGTTATAGTTACGGCCGCCGTTTACTCGGGCTTCAATCAAATGCTTCGCTTACGCTGACATCATCAGTTAACCTTCGAGCACCGGGCAGGCGTCACACCTTATACATCCTCTTACGAGTTAGCAAAGTGCTGTGTTTTTGGTAAACAGTCGGGAGGGACTCTTTGTTGCAACCTCTATCGCTTTTTGGAGCAAGTCCATATACAATAGTAGGCACACCTTATACCGAAGATACGGTGCTAGTTTGCAGAGTTCCTTAACCAGGGTTCTTCCACGCGCCTTAGAATACTCATCCCACCTACCTGTGTCGGTTTACGGTACGGGCAACAATTAATATACTTAGTGGCTTTTCTTGGCACGACAGTATCATCGATTCCAAATGCTCCCCGAAAGGATTATTCGGCCTGTAAGATCTCGGTCTAACGATACCCGGATTTGCCTAAGTATCAACCTACATCCTTCGAGCCACTATTCCATCAGTGACCTCGACTAACTCTATGCGTCCCCACATCGCGCTTAATTGTTGGTATTGAAATATTAATCAATTTGCCATCGTCTACCCCTTTCGGACTCGACTTAGGACCCGACTAACCCTACGATGACGAGCATCGCGTAGGAAACCTTGGGTTTTCGGCGTTAAGGATTCTCACCTTAATTATCGCTACTCATGCCTGCATGCTCACTTCTATCCGCTCCAGCACTCCTTGTCGGTATACCTTCAACGCTGAATAGAACGCTCTCCTACCACTTGGATAAATCCAAGTCTAAAGCTTCGGTGCATATCTTAGCCCCGTTATATTTTCCGCGCAGAATCACTAGACCAGTGAGCTGTTACGCTTTCTTTAAAGGATGGCTGCTTCTAAGCCAACCTCCTGGTTGTCACAGTAACTCCACATCGTTTTCCACTTAGATATGACTTTGGGACCTTAGCTGTTAGTCTGGGTTGTTCCCCTCTCGACGATGGATTTTATCACCCACCGCCTGACTGCTGTGATTACACATATGGTATTCGGAGTTTGACAGGGTTTGGTACCGCGGTAAGCAGCCCTAGCCCAATCAGTGCTCTACCCCCATATGTTACGACACAACGCTATACCTAAATATATTTCGGAGAGAACCAGCTATCACGAAGTTTGATTGGCCTTTCACCCCTATCCACAGGTCATCCGGGGGCTTTTCAACGCCCATCGGTTCGGTCCTCCACTGGCTCTTACACCAGCTTCAACCTGCCCATGGATAGATCACTTCGTTTCGGGTCTGCAGCATCTGACTAATTCGCCCTATTAAGACTCGCTTTCGCTACGGCTTCGTACTTGACTTAACCTTGCCAGACACCACAACTCGCAGGCTCATTATGCAAAAGGCAGTCCGTCACCCTGATAAATCATAGGGCTCCGAATGATTGTAAGCTAATGGTTTCAGGTTCTATTTCACTCTCCTCGCTGGAGTACTTTTCACCTTTCCCTCACGGTACTTGTTCACTATCGATCTGTAAGTAGTATTTAGGGTTGGAGGGTGGTCCCCCCAGATTCAGACAAAATATCACGTGTTCCGTCCTACTCAGGATACCAATAGAGCTCTTGAGAATTTTGATTACAGGAGTATCACCTTCTATGCTTAAGCTTTCCAACTTATTCATCTATTCTCTTAAGTCTCACATCTTGGTCCTACAACCCCCAATGCAAGCATTGGGTTTGCCCTAATCCCATTTCGCTCGCCGCTACTTTGGGAATCTCTTTTGATTTCTCTTCCTCTGGCTACTGAGATGTTTCACTTCGCCAGGTTCGCCCCCCGCAGGGTAATACAGCTCTCACCATATTGGGTTGCCCCATTCGGAAATCCCCGGATCAAAGCTCTTTGGCAGCTCCCCGAGGCTTATCGCAGCCTAATACGTCCTTCATCGCCTCTTACAGTCTAGGCATCCACCATTAGCCCTTAATAGCTTATTTGATAATAAAGTAATTAAATTACTTCACCTTTTTTGAATAATTATTCCTTGGCTACTATCTTATTAAATACATTACATATTTAATAAAAAAGTTGTGTTTTTTTTCTTTCTTATACAAACAGAATTTCTTCTACTCATATGGAAAAATTAAAGACTTTTAACATTATGTTTTTAAATAACTTTTGATCCTTTTACAAACCAAATATAAATCTTACCCTCTTGTAAAACTTATATTTGGTCTCTACAATCCATGGCTTCTATAATCTTTATAAACCGAACATATACTTATTTGTGCTTAAGTCAAACAAATGACTTAAGTCTTCTCTGAAAGGAGGTGATCCAACCGCAGGTTCTCCTACGGTTACCTTGTTACGACTTCACCCCAGTCGCTAAATCCACTGTGGAAGGTAGCTACTTTAGCATCCCCGCTTCGAATGAATTCAACTCCCATGGTGTGACGGGCGGTGAGTACAAGACCCGGGAACGTATTCACCGTAGCATTGCTGATCTACGATTACTAGCGATTCCAACTTCATGTAGTCGAGTTGCAGACTACAATCCGAACTGGGAGGCATTTTTGAGATTTGCTCCACGTCACCGTATTGCAGCTCTTTGTGTACCCCATTGTAGCACGTGTGTAGCCCTGGCCGTAAGGGCCATGATGACTTGACGTCGTCCTCACCTTCCTCCTACTTGCGTAGGCAGTCTGATTAGAGTTCTCAGCCGAACTGTTAGCAACTAATCACGAGGGTTGCGCTCGTTGCGGGACTTAACCCAACATCTCACGACACGAGCTGACGACAGCCGTGCAGCACCTGTATGTAGGTTCTAGCAAGCTAGCACCAATCCATCTCTGGAAAGTTCCTACTATGTCAAGGCCAGGTAAGGTTCTTCGCGTATCGTCGAATTAAACCACATGCTCCACCGCTTGTGCGGGTCCCCGTCTATTCCTTTGAGTTTTAATCTTGCGACCGTACTCCCCAGGCGGCACACTTAATGTGTTAACTGCATTACTGCCATGTCTAGCATGGCAACAACTAGTGTGCATCGTTTAGGGCGTGGACTACCAGGGTATCTAATCCTGTTTGCTCCCCACGCTTTCGCGTCTCAGCGTCAATAATGTTCCAGTAGATCGCCTTCGCAATCGGTATTCCTTCTGATCTCTACGGATTTTACCCCTACACCAGAAATTCCATCTACCTCTCCCATATTCTAGGTTAACAGTTTTCAAAGCAGTTCAATGGTTGAGCCATTGGATTTCACTTCAAACTTATTAACCCGCCTACACGCTCTTTACGCCCAGTGATTCCGAGTAACGCTTGCACCCTCCGTATTACCGCGGCTGCTGGCACGGAGTTAGCCGGTGCTTATTCATATAGTACCGTCATTATCTTCCTATATAAAAGGAGTTTACGCACCGAAATGTGTCATCCTCCACGCGGCGTTGCTGCATCAGACTTTCGTCCATTGTGCAATATTCCCCACTGCTGCCTCCCGTAGGAGTCTGGACCGTGTCTCAGTTCCAGTGTGACTGATCATCCTCTCAAACCAGTTAGGTGTCATTGTCTTGGTGAGCCATTACCTCACCAACTAACTGATACCGTACAGGCCGATCCTAGAGCTATAAATATTTCCCTTGCTCACTTTTGTGATAAAGGCATATAGAGTCTTAGCAATCGTTTCCAACTGTTATCCTCTTCTCTAGGGCACGTTACCTATATATTACTCACCCGTGCGCCACTTAGCTGACAATTTAAGCAAGCTTAAATCCGTTCTCGTTCGACTTGCATGTGTTAAGCACGCCGCCAGCGTTCACTCTGAGCCAGGATCAAACTCTCCATAAATTATGTTCGTTTGAAACTGACATTTTTGTATTTTATTACAAAATTATCACTCATTGTTTAGACGAAGAATTCTTCTATTCTTCTTTTTGTTTTAAGTATATATTCGGTTTACAAAGATTATATCTTCTCTAACCATTTATTTTAAAGAACTTAATCCCTTCAGAACTTATCTCCAGTTCCTCTGAAATTGGACGGGAATTATAGACAATTTTTTACCCTTTGTCAAGCCCCTCCTCTTAACTTTTACTTAAATTTGTAAAGTTTTATTACTTTTCATTCGATTTTATATGAATATAGCCAGTAATAGGCTCAATAGTGATTATTTCAGTCTCATTTTTACTGTTGCTTAAACTGATCTCACAAGATTTTGTTACAAGATAGTTAAAAGGATCATTTTCATCGGCAGAGAGTTTTGAATACAATTTCCCATCATATCCAAAAGAGAGTTGCCCTATAGTAGTTGTCTTATTACAACTGACATTCACATTTGTAATACCAAACTCTCTGGTTAAGAAAACAAAACGGCTTCTATCTTTGGTTAATTTACAATCATTATGACTGTATACATATTTATTGGTTAAAGGATCTTTGAGACACTCATCTTTATTAATTTGTCCTGTTCTGTTTTTATCACTGTAAATACTATAATATATGCCATCTTTTTCATCACTGCAATGCAAAAATTTAAGCGTCCAGCGTTTTTTATGCCATAAATTATCATGGGGATCAAACATATCATCAATCATGGCTTGATATCTTGTTTGATTTAGGTATAAAACAATTCTTTGTGCAGCCAAATTGAGTCTGTTTTTTTCTGTACTCATTTTGGGTATAAATGCAGCATAAACAATTGAGAGTATAACCACCACCAAAATCATCTCTAAGAGTGTAAACGATTTTGGTGGAACGGATTTCATTTTATTTTTTTAAATCCACATAATAAACATTGAGTAAATTTTTATTCATATAATTAATTTGAAATTTCTTATCATATATATTTAATCGGTTTAAAGAGATAAAATTATACTCACCTTGACGAATACCATAAAATTTTAACCGTTTGAGTAACCTTTTGTTATTGGATGCAACATCATTGATACCATTGGCTTTTAAGATTGTTGCAATCTCTTGGGCGAAGTGATAGTTATAAACAAAATGTTTTTGAGGATGATTCAGTGCTAAATACAATGGCTTATTAAATAAAATAACAAACACATTCAAAAAAAGAATGAAAAAAGAGATATACGCAATATTATAATGCTTGGTTCTGAATCGTTTTAATCTTACTCGTAATGAGTGAAAATAGAGTTTAACCATGATGGGAATAGTAATAATAACAAAAGGGGCAAAATCTTCGATATATATTTTTTGTCTAAAGGATAACAAGAATGAAAAAATCAATGCCGTAATACAGATATACCAAAAAATTGAACGTTTGCCTTTAATACCAATGCGATACATCGCATAAAAAAAGTATAAAAAAATCAAAGGAGAAAAGATAGAAGCATATATGGCAAACATATCAAGAATATGGCTCTTTGGTTTTCCTGTCGTATCAAACCCATATATGTACATAGATAAACCAAATAAGATCAACGAGACAATAAAAAGTCTGTTCTCTCTGTTTTGAAATGCATAAAAAAACAGTGCTAAAAATAAAATAGCAAAGGAGTTATCAATAAACAAAAATATGACAAGCATATAGTAGTTATGTTTAGCATACACCTTATAATAGTATAAATATAAAACGGTACAAAAAATCACAATAATCGAGTTATTGACCAATAAAGATGCGCCAATAATTCCAGGTAAAAACATGAAAATCAATGCAGCAATAAATCGATCACTCTCATGTTTGAAATAATTTTTTGTTAACATATACATCAAAACAACACTCAAATCATAAAAAAGAATTGATGGTGCCCTTAAAGCAATGTTATTGTGTCCAAAAATATCAGTAAAAAAATGGGTAATAAAATAGAGCAGATTTCGTGTATCATAAAAAATAACGGCTTCATGGTAACTGATACTTAATGTATCGGCCACAAAAAACAGCACAATCGTAAACAGTGTAAGAGTTAATATAAACGCTTTTGTATACCAACTCGAACCAAATAACATCATAATTTTAAAAAGTTATCTATCATTTCATACCCGTATTCACTCATAATGGATTCTGGGTGAAACTGTACACCATAAATTTGTTTGCCTTCGATTTGTAACGCCATAATTTCACCGTCATCTAAACTCCGCGCAGTTGGGACAATAACAGAAGGCATATTCTCCTCTTTTACACTTAATGAGTGATATCTGGTCTGTGTAAATTCTTCAGGTAATCCCTTAAAAATAGCCGTATCGTGAATCACCTTTATTTTTGAAATCTTTCCGTGCATCAAATTTTTTGCACGAATAATTTCTGCTCCAAAAGCTTGTGCAATACTTTGATGACCTAAACAGATGCCAAAAATAGGTTTTGTATCTTGAAAATACTCAATAACCTCCAAACACACACCAGCTTCTGTAGGTGTAGCAGGACCTGGAGATATGATTATTTTTTCAGGATTAAGTGCTTCTATCTCTTTTACGGTTAATTCATCATTTCTGATTACTTTTAAATCAGCACCCAGTTCCAAACAGTATTGAACAATGTTATACGTAAAACTGTCATAATTATCAATCATTAAAATCATTTTAAAAATTTTCCTCAACTGCCTAAAATAAAAGGCCTTTTCTCTGTTTATGTGTTTTCTAAATTGTGTTGTTTACCAAAATAGCATTATAGCCATTATTGATTTGTTTTTAAATTAATTACTCTGTTTTTACACACGATACGATACATAGGAAATCAAGCCGCTTGATACAAAAAAGTTAAGAGACTACTTTTTCTCTTTTAATGTGACTTGATTTTTCCCAATAAACTCTTTTTCTTCAACATCTTCCAAAATTTTTGCAGCAATTTGTTGTGTCTCTTCGGCTATCTCATTACTCAAGTTAGCAACACTGGCATTTTTTTGTGTCTGTCTGTCTAGTGCTGTAACGGCATCATTGATTTGCTCAATTCCCGTTTTTTGCTCTTGACTTGACGATTCAACCCCTTTGATTAACTCTAAAGTTTCATGCACATTATTTTTTAATTCAGTATAACCTGTAATCATTTGAGTTGAGATGGTTTTCCCCTCATTGGCTTTAACCGTTGCTTTCTCAACCAACTCTTTAATCTCTTTTGCTGCATCAGCACTTCTTGAAGCCAGATTTCTTACTTCTCCTGCAACAACAGCAAACCCTTTTCCTGCCTCTCCTGCAGTAGCAGCTTCAACAGCAGCATTCAAAGATAAAATATTCGTTTGAAATGCAATTTGATCAATCACAGTGATGGCTTCACTGATTGCAGTAACTTCATTATTTATGCTGTCCATTGAGAGGGTTGTTTTATTGGCCAATGCTTCTCCATCTTGAGCAGATGCCGACAATTTATTTGCAAATGAAACCATTTTTAAAATATTTTGAGCACTGCTGGCAATATTTGAAGTAATCTCTTCTAAGGCAGCAGCTGTCTCTTCTAAAGAAGCAGCAGACTCATTTGAAGCGGTATTTAATGTTGCAACTGTATTTAAAAGTTCTTTTGAAGTACGCTCTAAATTAAGTCCATTTTGCATATTATTGACCAACATCTCATTAATGGTATCTGCTAATAAATTTAAAGCCTCGGCTACTCGACCTTTAGGATTGTCTATTCTGTGTGTAAAGTTTAAATTTTTAAACTCATTTAATGCCGTATCAATTGCGTTAAGATCGGTATTAATTTTACTTGAAATAGAATCCAACATGGAATTAAAAATATTCTTTAACTCTTCTAAGCCTTCATTTTCCGTTTTTTGTATCACCCTATTGCTTAAATAACCTGCATTAACATCCGTAACGACGGCTTTAACATTATTAATGACTTGTTCATCTTGATCAATGAGCAGTTTTGTTTTTTCTATATTACCGTTGACAATATTGGCCATTAAACCAATTTCATCTTTGTTTTCAACAATAATTTTATCAACACTTTTTGTCTCTTTATTTAAATATTTAAAGAAATTTAACAACCCTGTTTGAAATGAACTCAATGGTTGAGTAATTTGTTTATTAATAAAGAAGATAACAAAAAGAGCAATCACAACAGAGACAATCAAAGCAATCAGTACAATCCCCCAAACAATTGAAGTGATTTTCTCATCTGACTCTTTTTGCATTTTGGCAATATGGGCTTCAATTTCATCAGAATATGCCCCTGTTCCTATCATCCATTGCCATTTATCAAAGCCTGTTGCATAACCAATTTTTTCATACAATTTAGTATCGTTGGGTTTTTCATAATCATATTTAACAATAGCCCCACCTTTTTTTGCAGCTTCAATGAGCTCTTTGACAAAATAAACGCCTTTTTTACTTTTAATATCAATAAGATTTTTGCCGACTGTTTCTGGTTTACTTCCATGCATTAAGTTCACACCATTGTAATCATAAATATAAAAATACCCCGTTTTACCAAACTTCATAAGTTCAATCTCATCCAAGGCTTTTTGTTTCAATGAAGCAGTAACATTATCAACATAAGCTCCCGTTCCAATAATCCATTTATACGGTTTAAACAATTTAACGTATGCCACTTTTTCTCTTGGTGGTTTATTGGGTACAGTTTGCTCATAAGAAACCATACCTTCCCCTTGAGTTACGGCTAAATTAATAAAGTTTAAGATATGAGGTTTGGTGTATTTTTTCCCTTCAACAGCAGGATTAATTGGGTGTTTTAAAACAACGGCATCTTCGTTATAGACAAAAAAGTACCCTCCATTTTTTCCATATCGAGCAGAACCTATGGCATCAAGTAAAGCTTGTTTAAGTTGATCTTCTGGAATTTTACCTTTTAGTTTATTGTGAAGATTATCCAGCATATGAAATAAAAAGTTGGTTTGTCCTTCTAAATCAATTTTCATGTTCTCTTTAATGATTTGAACATCCGATTTTTTTTCATACTCTATAACAACATTTTTCGCAAAATTCACATACGAATCCAACTCTTTTTCTTGCATTTCATACGCATTTTTTTTGTATGCTTCAATGTTCTCTTGTGTCAAGCTGTTTAAAGAGTATATTGCTTTTATTGCAATTAACAAAGCCACTAAAATGATTGTAGCTATAATAATTAATAGCAATTTGCTTTTAATTGTTAACGATTTCATATGTCATCCTTATGTATATTAAAAAAATTATACCACATCTAAGTTAAATATTATTCTAAATTAAAAAGTCCGATTAAATCAAGTGACGTTAAAGTAATTTTTTATAAATTCAATAAATTAAAAGTGATAATCATTCTTATAATTAAGAAGTAATTAAGTTAATTGTATCTATAATTTCAATAATAATTATCAATATATTAAAGGAACACGATGTTTAAAAAAATAGCTCTAGGAACTTTACTTTTTGTAACTCATCTTTTGGCAACTTCCCAAGTAAATATATACTCTCACCGACACTATGACACAGATAAACAACTCTTTAAAATGTTTGAAGAACAAACTGGCATTAAAGTCAATGTGGTTAAAGCAGACGCAAGTGCTTTAATTAAACGAATAGAGAGTGAAGGTCAAAATTCACCTGCCGATGTTTTAATTACTGTTGATGCAGCAGGCCTTTTTCAAGCCAAAAGCAGAGGATTATTACAACCCATTGAATCACAATATTTAATAAAAAATATTCCCTCTAAACTCAGAGATAAAGACAATGAGTGGTTTGGTTTGACAAAAAGAGCCAGAGTTGTCATTTACGCTCTTGGTTCAAATGTGCCCAATGAACTTAAAACCTATGAAGATTTAGCCGATCCTAAATTTAAAGGTCAAATTATGATTCGGTCTTCAAATAATGTCTACAATCAATCTCTTCTAGCCGCAGTTATTGCACATCATGATGAAGCGTATGCCCTCAAATGGGCAAAAGGGGTGGTGGCAAATATGGCACATGACCCCAAAGGGAATGACACTTATCAAGCAAGAGCCATTGCCAATGGAATTGGTTCTATTGGAATTGTAAATACCTATTACATCGGTAAAATGGTCAATAATAAAGAAGCATCCCAAGCAGAAGCAGTTAAAAAAATCAAAATACTCTTTCCTGTGTTTGAAAAGGGAGGAACACACATCAATGTCAGTGGCGCTGGGGTTGCAAAGTATGCTCCCAATAGAGATAATGCCATAAAGTTTATTGAATTTTTAGCTTCAAAAAAAGCGCAAAAACTCTTTGCTGAAGCGAATTACGAATATCCCGTTATAAAAGGAGTAACGGCCAGTCCAGTTGTGACTTCATGGGGAACATTTACAGACGATGACATTTCAATGAATACTTTAGGTGAAAACAACAAAAGTGCCGTGCAAATTTTTGACAATGCCAATTGGAAATAAAGAAAAAAAACATTGAAGCATATCAATAAATTAACCTTAAGCAGTGTTGTCTTAACACTGCTTTTATCCACACCAGCACTGATAATATTGTCGCATCTTTTTTTACCCAATTCCGCCAATTGGGAACATTTAAAGCAGAGTTTATTGTTGGGATATATTCTCAATTCGCTTTATATTATGTTCGGTGTTGCTGTTTTAACTTCCATCATTGGATTTACTACTGCTTATTTAACCACCCTTTATAGCTTCAGTTTTTCAAAATTTTTTCACTATGGCTTGATTTTACCTTTTGCACTTCCCACGTATATCGTTGCTTACATCTACGGAGGTATGTTTGATATTACAGGGAGTGTAACAACAGCTATGTTAACTCTTTTTAATACCACCATAAGTGAAGTAAACTTTTTTGACATCATGTCCATTGAAGGGGCAATTATTGTGATGTCTTTGGTCTTATACCCTTATGTCTATTTGATTTCAAAAACCTATTTGAGAGCCCAATCGGCTTCGGTTATTGATGCTTCTAAAACTTTAGGGTTAACTCAATGGCAAATTTTTTACAAGGTCATTATCCCCATTTCAAGACCAGCGATTGTTGCAGGTGTTATTTTAGCCGTCATGGAAGCCGTTTCTGATTTTGGTGTTATGGATTATTATGGAGTGGCTACTTTTGTAACGGGAATTTTCCGAACTTGGCTGGGAATGGGCAGTGTAGAAGATGCTTCAAAGCTTGCAAGTATCTTAATGCTTTGTATATTTTTACTCATATTCTTAGAACGATTTCAACGCAAAAACATTCAATACAAAAGCAGTGGAAAAGATTTCAAACCCATTTCGAAAATCAAACTTCATGGCGTTAAAAATATCTTGGCTTTTTTTGCCTGTTTTGTTCCATTTTTTCTGGGATTTTTGCTGCCGTTTAGTCAAATGTCGTATTGGTTTATACTCTCATACAAAGAGGTATTGGATGAGAGTTTTTACACCATTTTAATCCAAACGTTTGCCATTGCAGCAGGAAGCGCGTTGCTTATAACATTATTGGCATTTCTTTTTGTATACAATGTAAGAAGCAGCAAAAACAGATTTTCAGACACCTTAACACAACTGGCTAAATTGGGTTACTCCATTCCAGGTGCAGTTATTGCTGTAGGAATTTTGAGTTTTTTTGCTTTACTGGATTCATTTATTTTCCATATTTTTAACATAAATATTTTAATCAGTGGCACACTTATTGCGCTTGTTTTTGGATATTGTGTACGGTTTTTAGCCATTGCCATTAACAATTATGAATCGGGGTTTTCAAAAATCCCAACCACCTATGATGATGCATGTAAAACCATGAATATTTCAGAAACAAAAACCCTTCAATCCATCATATTGCCTCTGATAAAAAATGCTTCAACGGCTGCTTTTATCATAGTCTTTATTGAAGTTATCAAAGAACTTCCTTTGAGCATGATTTTACGCCCATTTAATTATGACACGTTGGCTGTTTTAACGCATGAATTGGTCATGCAATCTCAAGTAATTGAATCAAGTGTTCCTGCGATGTTTATTGTAGGATTGGGCATTATTTCAGTTTTAATATTAGCAAAAAAAATGATTAAGGATTAAGATGAGAGGCATTCAAGTAAAAAACTTTGGTATATCATTTGGCAATATGGAGATTCTAAAAAATCTCTCTTTTGACGTGAAAGAAGGTGAAATCGTAACAATTTTGGGTCCCAGTGGAAGTGGGAAGAGTACCATTTTAAGAAGTATTGCCTCATTACAAACACATTATGAGGGTGAAATTTACCTCAATGAAACCTGTTTGTTAAACCATCATTCAAGCTGTCATAAAGAGATTGGATACATTTTTCAAGATTATGCGCTGTTCCCTCACTTAAATGTCAAAGAGAATATTGGTTTTGCCCTATATTCTCTTTCCAAAGTAGAAAAACAGCGTCGAGTAGATGAACTTTTAAAACAGTTTGACTTAGTAGAGCACCGAAACAAGCAGATTCATGAACTTTCAGGAGGACAGCAACAAAGAGTCTCAATAGCAAGAGTTATTGCCTATAATCCTAGAATTTTACTCTTAGATGAACCTTTTTCTAATCTGGACTCTATTTTGAGAAACAAAACAAAACTTTGGCTAAAAGATGTCATCAAAAACTTAGGTTTGAGTGCTATTTTAGTCACTCACGATCAAAAAGAGGCATTGAGTATTTCGGATAAAATTGGTGTAATCCAAAATAAAACTTTGGTGCAATTTAGTACACCACAAGAGCTTTATCATCATCCCATCAACTTATACGTCGCCAAGTTTCTTGGTGATATTAATATTTTGCCCAAAGAAGTTGTGGATCATTTTAATTTGAAAATTAAAACAGATCAAACCCCCATCATTCGAACCCATCATTGCAAAATTTCACAAAACATGACCCCTTTTAAAATGTGTGTTGATAAACTCTCTTATTGTGGGGATTATTTTGAAGTGACACTGACATTTCAAGAGATAATAAAAACACACATCACGCTTAATGTAGATACAACTTTTGAATTGCATGATAAAAAAAACATCTATTTAGAGATCGACCCAAAAGATATTTTGCTTGTAAACACAATATAAACATAGTTTTTTTTCATATTTTGTGTATAATTATTTTATGAAGACCTTTTGCCTCCTAATCATTATGCCATTGTTACTGCAAACTTTATTTGCGCAAGAGAACATAAGAAAAGTCTCTCTTCAGCTTTTGTGGCTGGATCAATTTCAATTTGCTGGATATTATATGGCCAAAGAGAAAGGGTATTTTAAAGCGCATGGGTTAGATGTTGAGATCAAAAAAATCAATGATGATGTTGATATCATTGAAGATGTTTTAAGCCAAAAAACCCATTACGCCATTGGTCGTTCTTCTTTAATTATAGACCGACTCAATGGAAAAGAAATCGTTCTGCTCTCTGCCATTTTTCAACACTCACCTTTGGTATTACTTACTTTAAAAAAATCAGGCATAAAAAGCCCAAAAGATTTGATGCATAAAAATATTATGATTACCACCGATGCCCGCACCACTGTCTCTATTCATGCCATGCTCTCAAGCACTGGAATCAATTTAAATGACTTAAATTTCCAACTGCACTCTTATAATATCAATGATTTAATCAATGGTAAAACAGATGCAATGGGGTGTTATTTGTCCAATGAACCTTATGTTTTGAATTTAAAAAATATCCCTTATAATGTTCTCAATCCAGCTGATTATGGCTTTGATTTTTACGGAGATACACTCTTTACTTCAACCAAAGAGTTAGAAGAACATCCCCACGATGTTTACAACTTTAATCAAGCTGTTTTAGAGGGTTGGACATACGCTTTCAATAACATAGGTGAAACGGTTAATATCATTTACAACAAATATAATCCTCAAAATAAAAGCGTGGATGCGCTGCTTTTTGAAGCATACACCCTTAAAAAGTTAGCCGAATTTGATCAAGGTAATTTGGGCAAAATTTCATTGGATAAAATCAAAGAGATAGGGAAAATTTATTCTGTCTTGGGTTTTACCAATAATCCCCATACCATTTTAAATGATTTTGTTTATACGACAGACTTGGTGCTTTTCAACAAAGAAGAAAAAGAGTTTTTATCAAAAAACAGCGTTGAATTTATTGTTAATGAGAGCAAACCTTTTTATATTTCTAACGGGGATAGAATCAATGGCATTGGAATGGATATTATACAGACCATTGCTCAAAAACTTCCCACAAAATCCTCCGTTGAAATCATTAAAAACCCTAAAGTTGTAAAAAAAGAGCTCAACAGAACGGCCTCTTTAAAACTGGTCATTTCTGAAGAGGATTTAAACGACTCTAACATGCTTTACACGCATCCAATGAAGCAATATAAATTTGCAATTGCAACAAGAAATAATGAAAACTTCATTGCTTCAACGTCAGAATTAAATGGAAAAACCGTCATAATTCCTAAACATTCTACCCTTTCAACCCTCATTAAAGATAAATATCCCAACATCAATTTTATAGAAGTCAAAGATATAACCACCGCACTTGATTTGGTCTCAAAAGGTCAAGCCTTTGCTGCGATTGATATTGTTCCCAATTTGATTTATACGATTAAAAACCATTCACTTTCTAATATTAAAATAACAGGCACCACCGAGTTTAAGTTTGCTTTACAATTTATGCTCAATAAAAAATATCAAGAACTCTTGCCTATTATCAATAAAATCACAGCTCAATTCAGTGAAAAAACCATCAGTGATATTGAAGAAGAATATTTTCATATTCAGTATGAAACCTCCATTGATTACACACTGCTGTATAAAGTGGGTCTTCCTCTGTGTGCTTTTATCTGTATTTTTGCATTTTATAATTACAGATTACGTGCCGAGATTAAAAAACGAAAAATCATAGAAACAAAACTCTACAGTGCCGCAACCATTGATTCACTCACACAAATTTATAACAGAAGAAAAATAGATGCTATTTTTAAAATGCAACTGTCATTAACGAAAAGATACAAGCGTCCTTTGTCTATCATCTTTTTTGACATTGATGATTTTAAAAAAATCAATGACACATTTGGACATCACCTTGCGGATACGATTTTAAAAGATTTGTCTGCTTTGGTCAAAAAAAACCTACGAGAAACTGACTCACTTGGTCGATGGGGAGGAGAAGAGTTTTTAGTTGTTATCCCCGAGATAAAACTTAAAGATGCCATTATTGTTGCAGAAAATTTAAAAAAAGCCATCAACACTTTTAGCTTTAAAATCAACTCCCATGTCACCTGCAGCTTTGGTGTAACTCAATATTATCCCGATGACGATGAAAACAGTATGTTAAAACGTGCAGATGATTTGATGTACAAAGTTAAAGAGAATGGGAAAAATAGCATTAAAGCAGAATAAGCTGCTTTAATGACAAATTCTAAAGGCTTTCTCAAACACCTCATCAACTTCAATAATACCTCTTTGAACCAATGAATCAATCACACTTTGCGTACAATCCACATCATCTGGCCATCGTCTCTTAAAATTATCGTGACTGTTTTTATTGGTAGCATCTAATACAATGGTGTGTCCATGGATAAAAATATCTCTGTTTGAATCGATATTATTCGTCACTCTCCAAACCAACATATACGCATTGTCAACGCTGTTTTTAGCAACATCTACCATTACCAAAATTTTAATGTGTTCAAAAAGCGGTTTTAACTCTTCGAAAAGATACTTTTGATTTCTTATTTTATTCACGGCAATAACAACAATAGGATTTTTGGTTTGCGTGAAATATTGTTTGAGTGCTTGAACCTCAGAACTGATATTTTGCATTCTGCTTAAAAGTTCTTCATCACTTAACAAAGTAATGCCCAACTCCTCAATTTCATTCCCTGTACAATCCAATCCAAGCTTCCCACCTACAGCAAATTTAGGGCTTGAATGATCTAAGGCATCCACAACCCCTTTGGAGATGAGCATATCTTCAAAATTGACTCGGTTTAAAATATGTTCAATGATGGCTTGATGATTGGTTAAATCCGGTGCAGTCTCATTGACAAAAATGGCATGCTTAACAAAACTCATCTGCCCTACTCCCCAAAACGCGTGCATCATTTGTGAGGCGTGCCCGGGGTAGAGAGTTTTGATTTTGGCTAAAATAAGATTATGAAAAACCCCATTTTCTGGCATATAATAATCGATTAAATCAGGAGCCGTGGTTTTAAGTAAGGGCAAGAAGATTCGTTCAGTCGCATGCCCCATATATTTATCTTCCAAAGGAGGTTTCCCTACAACCGTCGCTAAATAGACAGGCTCTTTTTTATGCGTAATAGCCGTAACTTCTAAAAACGGATACTCCTCTTCAAGGGTATAATAGCCCGTATGATCACCAAAAGGCCCTTCGATTCTTAATTTACTTGGGTCAACAAACCCTTCAATGATAAAATCATTGTCTTTAGGCACATAAATATCATTGGTAATACTTTTAACCAGTTGCGCATTTTTGTTTTTTACAAAACCATACAACATGAGTTCAAAAATTCCAATAGGAAGCGGTGCTTGACCACACCAAATATACATCGGATCACCTCCGATTCCAATACTCACTGGCATCTTTTTACCTGCTGCTTTATACTCGTGGAAAAAGTGATTGCTGTCTTTATGTATTTGCCAATGCATTCCTAAGGTATTGTCATCATAGACTTGCAGTCGATACATTCCTAGGTTTTTTAACTCACCATTTAGCGAAGTCGTATAGACTTGTCCCATAGTAATAAAGGGACCACCATCTTGCTCCCACGTTGTTAATATAGGTAAATCAGAGAGTTTGGCTTCACGTCCAAGTTTAATGACTTGTTGGCACTCCCCTTTCCCTTTGAGTTTTTTAGGAATGGTATTTTTTAAAGCAAAAAGTTTTCCAAATGTTGAGAACTTTTCACTTAAATTTGTAGGGGGTTTCATTTTAAGCAAACTTTGAATTTCATGACCAATTTTATCGCCATCTCCAATAAAGAGTTGCA
Organism: Marinarcus sediminis (SeqCode); assembly: GCF_048571275.1. Lineage (GTDB taxonomy): Bacteria > Campylobacterota > Campylobacteria > Campylobacterales > Arcobacteraceae > Marinarcus > Marinarcus sediminis. Next base: position 1,326,116 of record NZ_CP182357.1, on the reverse strand, counting down.
CGGCTTTTTCATTACAAAACACATTCATTAACACTGGCATATCAAACTTTTTATTCTTTTTTCTATCCACCACATTGGTGAACAAAATCGCTTTAGAGTCCTCTTTTTTAACTTCCACATACGCCACATGCGGAATTTCCAAATAAATATCAAGTTCTTCATCAATGATTTTAAGTAAATCATGCTCTTGTAAGAGTTTTATTGCATCTTTCATAATCTAATCCAATTTAATTTTTTCTATTCTATCTAATTTTTACAGTGATTTAACAATGCCGTATGTCACGTCAATCATCTTTTTAAGTTGTGCATCTGTAAACACATACGGAGGCATAAAGTAAATGATATTTCCAAGTGGTCGTATATAGACTCCCTCTTTAAGCGCCTTTTGAAATATTTCAAGCCCAACTCTTCTTGTTGTGTCAAATCCTTGCAGTTCAATGGCACACACCATTCCTCTTTGTCTGACCTCAGCAACACAGCTCAATGTTTTAAATTTTTGCGTTTGTTCTTTTATAAAAGTGATCTTTTTTTGATTATTTTCAAGGATATTGTCCTTTTCAAAAATATCTAAAACCGCATTTGCCACCGAACAGGCCAAGGTGTTTCCTGTGTAAGAGTGTGAATCTAAAAATGATTTTCCTTCGTTATAGTCACAATAAAACGCATTGTAAATATCATCGGTAAACAACACCACGGAAAGCGGCATATATCCACCCGTTATCCCTTTTGACAAACACAAAAAGTCAGGAGAAATTTCTGCTTGTTCAATGGCAAACAAAGTTCCCGTTCGCCCAAATCCCACGGCAATTTCATCGGCGATTAAAAAAACACCAAACTCATCACAAAGGGTTCTTAATTTTTTAATGTAACTGGCATCATACATTTTCATTGAACCAGCACACTGAATCAAAGGTTCAATCACCACTGAACACACTTCGTTTTTATGTTGTGTTAATACGCGTCGCATATCTTCAATGGCCTCATCTTCATCAACCAAACTGGGTGATTTTGCTTGAATGGTTTTGATTAAAATATCCGTATAAATGTCTTTATACAATCCCGTGTCACTGACAGCTAAAGCGCCTAAAGTTTCTCCATGATACGAATTTTCAAGAGAAACAAACAATGGTCGAGATTGCCCTTTGTTCTTAAAATATTGAAATGACATTTTAAGAGAGATTTCAATGGCACTGGAACCATTATCCGCAAAAAATATTTTCTGTAAAGGTTCAGGGGTTAAAGCAATCAATCGTTTGGCCAAATCCACAGCTGGTTTATGAGTAAACCCTGCAAAAATGACATGTTCTAACTCTTGAAGTTGTTCATTGATTTTCGTATTGATGTACGCATTGCTGTGTCCAAAAATATTGACCCACCAGCTGCTGATACAATCTAAATATTCATTGCCATCATAATCATATATATAAGAACCTTTCCCTTTCTTGATGGGTATAAGTGGAAGTTTTTCATGATCTTTCATTTGAGAACAGGGGTGGAATATGTGTTTTAAATCTTCTTGCATTAATTCTTGATTTGTCATTTTAGCCTCATAGTATCTTTATGTGTATATATTTATCCAACTCTTGCTTATTTTTGAATTAAGTTTGCCCATATTACTAAAGTAAAAGTTTCTTTTCTATATCATTATAAGTAGAAAAGAAAAGGCTTTAATTTATGGACAAATCATTTATTACAAGAAACATAAACTTACATACAGGCACAATCTCTGCCAAAAGAGAGGAAATTCTAAAATATTTTACTAAAACCTATACTCTTTTTGAAAAACTGTTCGATGACCTCTTTATTGATGACACTGTTTTTTACCAACAACCTGAACCGCTTCGACACCAACTTATTTTTTATTATGGACATACCGCAACATTTTTTATCAATAAAATGATTTTAGCTGGTGCCATTCAAGAGCGAATCAACCCCACTTACGAATCTATTTTTGCCATTGGCGTAGATGAAATGTCGTGGGATGACTTAAACAATGGCAACTATGCTTGGCCAAGTGTTCAAGAGACACGAGAGTATAGAAGAGAAGTCAAGCATGTTGTTATTGAGTACATAAAAAGTGTCGATTTTACATTGCCAATTTCATGGGAAAGTCCAATGTGGGTTATTCTCATGGGAATTGAACATGAAAAAATTCACATTGAAACCTCTTCTGTCTTGCACCGACAACTACAGATTCAATACATCAAACCCAATGCATTAAAAAACGAGTGCAAAGTTTTTGGTCCTCATCCTACCAATGAACTGCTTGATGTTCCAGCAACAACCGTTACTTTAGAAAAACAAAAAGAGAACCCCTATTATGGATGGGACAATGAATATGGCTTTTACCAAGAAGCAACCCCTCCTTTTAAAGCCTCAAAATATTTGGTCAGCAATGGAGAATTTTTAGAATTTGTTCAAGATAAGGGCTATGAGTGCGATGCCTATTGGAGCAGTGAAGGCATTGCATGGAAAAAGTATAAAAATGCTTCTTTCCCTACCTTTTGGATAAAAGAGAAAGAGAATTTTAAATACCGAACCATAAGCAATATCATTGAGTTACCACTGAATTGGCCTGTGGATGTCAACCATTTAGAAGCCTCGGCTTTTTGTCAATGGAAAAGTAAAAAAACAGGAAAAAACATTACATTACCCAGTGAAGCATTGTGGCATGCATTAAGAATTCACTCAAAAATTGCCGATGAGCCTCAATGGAAAAACAAAGCACCAGGGAATATTAATTTGGAACATTTCAGCTCATCGTGCCCTGTGAATCTCTTTGAATCCAATGGTTTTTTTGATGTCATAGGAAATGTTTGGCAGTGGACAACCACTGCCATTGACGGATTTGAAGGCTTTGAAGTACACCCGTTATACGATGATTTTTCAGTGCCTACCTTTGATACCCGACACAATATATTTAAAGGAGGCTCTTTTATCTCTTGTGGCAACGAAGCATTAAAAGATTCACGGTATGCTTTCAGAAGACATTTTCCACAGCATGCTGGATTTCGATATATAGAAGTGGATGAAGCTTACAATAAAGTCATCACAAAAAAAAGAAAAACACCCGCAGATAAAAAAGAGAAATTTTTTCAGCAAGCCGTAGAGTGTGTTAAACAACACAATGGGAATTTCAAAAAGAACTCTGCATTAAATTTAGGGTGTTATTACGGTACAGCTTCCTTTTTATTGGCAAATGAGTATAAAAATGTCGTAGGGATTGATTTCACAGCACGCAATATTTTAAATGCACAAAATAAAAAAGAGGAGACAAAAGTTAAAAACTGTCAATTCTGGCAAGGAGATGCGTGCAATTTAAAACCCCATTTTAAAGATTATGATTTGATACTGGTGACCAATGATTTTGACGAAATCTATAATGTGGACGCATTTTTAGAAGACTTACCCAAACGACTGAACAAAGAGGGGCTTTTTATTATTTCTACATTAAATATAAAAGATGAAGAAAAAATTGAAGAAACCTTAAATCATAGTTTAACTAGACTGTCAAAAAATGTTTGGAAAAAATAGTGTTTAACTTTGATGAAATAACCAATAGAAGCAATACCCAATGTATAAAATATGACGCGTTAGAAAAATATTTTGGAGACGACAATCTGCAACCGTTTTGGGTGGCAGATATGGACTTTAAAACCCCTGACTTTGTCAATGATGCGATTATCAAAAGAGCAATGCACCCCATTTATGGCTACGCAAAAGTCAGCCAAGAGCTCTTAGCTTCGGTACAATCGTGGATGAAAAAAAGACACAATTGGGAGATACAAACCCATACCATTACTTTTATGAATGGCGTTGTACCTGCTTACAGTGCAGCCATTGAAGCCTTCAGTGAAATAGGCGATGAAGTCATTGTTCAAACACCTGTCTATTTTCCTTTGTTTAACTGTGTCAAACACAACAAACGAAACATCGTATATAATCCACTCAAAGAATCCAATGGCTACTATACCATGGATTTAGAAGATTTAAAATCAAAAATCACCCCTAAAACAAAAATTCTGGCACTCTGCTCTCCTCATAATCCCGTAGGAAGGGTTTGGGATAAAAGTGAACTCAAAAAACTGGCTCAAATTTGTATTGAGCACGACATTAAAATCATCAGCGATGAAATTCATGCCGATTTGGTTTTTAAAACGTTTACTCCCATGGCAAGTATCTCTAAAAAAATTGCCAACATCACATTGACGCTCAGTTCTGCAGGTAAAACCTTTAATATTGCAGGTTTAAACTGTTCATATTCAATTTGTTCAAATAAACAGATGCAGAAACGATTTGAAGAGATTATTCATAAAAGAGAGATACACAGTGTCAATGTATTTGGATATGCAGCGACTCAAGCAGCGTATGAAAAGGGTGAAAAATGGGTTGATAATTTACTGGTTTATCTAAAGAAAAATGTACAAACTGTCAAAAAATCATTAGAAAATACAAAAATAACTTTTTTTGAACCCGAAGCAACGTACTTGCTTTGGCTCAATTTTAGCTGTTACAATTATACTCACAATACCATCAAAAAACTCTTATTAGAAGAGTCAAAAGTCGCTTTAAATGATGGACTCAGTTTCGGTAGAAATGGTGCTAAACACTTTAGACTCAACGTTGCAGCGCCCTCTTCGATACTTAAGCAAGGCTTAGAAAAAATAAATAGAGTCTTTTAATTAGACCTAAAAAAGTTAACAAGAAAGTATTACATTTCTTCTCATTTGAGAAAATAAAAAATATTTCGTGAATTAAAAATTTACTTGTTTTTTAAAATATAGTACAATCTACAAATAATTAAACATATGGGAATAAAATTATGTCAAATGAACTACTTTTATCTTCTGTTATTTTTGTTTTAGTCGGAGCTGTTTTGGTTTCGGTCTTTTTACTTTCAAAGTATTTGGGACCACAAAATAAAAATGATGTAGAAAAGAATACGGTGTACGAATCAGGGGTTTCAAACCCAATTGGTGGAACAAAACTCAGATTTGCAGTCAAATTTTATTTGGTTGCCATTTTATTTGTATTATTTGATGTAGAAATCATTTTTATGTTTCCTTGGGCAGTTAATGTCAAAGAGTTGGGTCTTTTTGGATTAACAGAAATGTTTATGTTTATGGCACTATTGTTTGGTGGATTAATTTATATTTATAAGAAAAAGGCTCTTTCATGGGATTAGGCGTAGAATCAATTTTAGGAGATTCAGTCGTTACAACAAAGTTAGATAAAGCCGTAAACTGGGCTCGATCTTACTCAATGTGGCCGATGGTATTTGGAACAGCTTGTTGTGGTATTGAGTTCATGTCCGTTGCAGCGGCGCGATATGATTTATCAAGATTTGGTGCAGAAGTTGTACGATTTTCTCCAAGACAAGCAGACTTGATGATTGTGGCAGGAACAATCTCATTTAAACAAGCTCCTGTATTAAAAAAGATTTATGATCAAATGTGCGAACCCAAATGGGTTATCTCAATGGGAGCCTGTGCTTGTTCGGGTGGCTTTTATGACAACTATACTACTGTACAAGGAATTGATGAAATTATTCCTGTTGATGAGTACATTTCAGGGTGTCCTCCAAGACCAGAAGCGGTATTGGATGCAATCATGAGAATTCAAGAAAAATCACAAAATGAATCAATCATTAAAGAGAGATTAAAAAACTTTAAGGGGTTCCTCGATGCTTAAACCAGATATGATCGTTAGCCCTAACAAATTAAAAGCAACCATTAAAAAATTAAAAGAGAAAGAGCACTTCTCTCTTCTTCTTGATATCACAGCCATTGATTATTTGCACTATGCACAAAAACAAGAGAGCAGATTTGCTTTAATCTATATTTTAAGAAATGAGAGCTTTGAAAAAACCATTACCATTAAAACATTTTTAGATGATGCAACTCTTAGCATACCAACCATTACAGACCTTTATTTCAGTGCCGATTGGGCTGAAAGAGAAACGTTTGATCAATACGGTATTATTTTTGAAGGTCATCCCAATTTAAAAAGAGTGTTAAATCACCATGAATTTGAAGGGCACCCATTACGAAAAGATTATGCCATTACCAAAAGACAAATTTGTAAAGTGACTGAACCGCTAATGGATGAGATGACACCACTGTTGGCTTCTAAAGGGTACGATGCACAAGAACAAGATGAGTTGATGTACATCAACATTGGACCATCTCACCCTGCTTCGCATGGAACCATCAGAAACTTTATGGCACTTGAAGGGGAAACCATAAAAGCGTGTGTCACAGAGATTGGTTACTTACACAGAGGTTTTGAAAAATCGTGTGAAAACCACACTTACTCTCAAATCATTCCATACACAGACCGATTAAACTATTGCAGTGCCATTTTAAACAACATTGGATACTGTAAAACAGTAGAAGAGATGTTGGGCATCGATATTACTGACAGGGCAAAATTTATCCGAGTCATTATTGGTGAGTTAAGCAGAATCATTGACCACATTGTTTGTAATGCAGCCAATATGGTTGACTTAGGGGGATTAACCAACTTCTGGTTTATCTTCTCAGCACGGGATAAAGCATACGATGTTTTATCAAAACTTACCGGAGCAAGACTTACTAACTCTTATACCCGAGTGGGTGGATTGGCTTACGATTTATATGACAACTTTGCCGAAGATATTGAAGAGGTATTGGTTGCCGTTGAAAAAGGTATCGTAGACGCATTAAGCCTGATTGAACACAACCGAATTTTCCACGACAGAACACAAGATGTGGGTGTTATTACTAAAGAATTTGCCATCAGTGCAGGAATTACGGGTGTAAATTTAAGAGCGGCTGGTGTGAACTATGATATTCGAAAAGTCAATCCTTATTATCACTATGAGTCATTTGATTTTGATGTAGTATTGGGAAGTCATGGTGATGTTTACGACAGAATCATGTGCAAATTTGAGGAGATGAGACAAAGTTCAAGAATCATCCGACAAGCCATTAAAAATCTTCCAGGTGGACCAATTAACGTGGATGCTCCTTCAATTATTTTGCCAACTAAACCCAACGTTTATGGCAACATTGAAGGCTTGATGAATCAATTCAAATTGACATTTGAAGGGATTCATGTGCCAGAAGGTGAGTATTACAGTGCCACAGAAGCTGGGAATGGGGAGTTAGGTTTTTATATTGTAAGTGATGGTTCTGGTACACCTTATAAAGTGAAATGTCGACCACCATCTTATTATGCTTTAGGGGCATATGCAAGAATTGTTGAAAATGGAATGCTCGCGGATGCGGTTATTACCATGGCATCAATGAACTTTATTGCTGGGGAGTTTGACAGATAATGAAAACATTTACTTTTACACAAGAGAACGAAGAGAAATATCAAGAGACATTAAAAAAATATCCAAACTCTGATTCTATGATGTTACCAGCACTTTGGTTGGTACAAGAACAAGAGGGATGGATAAGCCCAGAAGCCATGGTTTATGTGGCCAACAGACTTAAAAAAACACCCATTGCCGTTTATGAGTTTGCAACATTTTATACCATGTTCAATCTAAAACCGATTGGAACCTATCATATTGAGCTTTGTAAAACACTCTCTTGCATGGTTATGGGTTCTCAAGATTTGAAAAAATTCATTAAAGAGACCATTGGAATTGAACCTGGTCAAACGTCTGCCGATGGGAAATTCCACTTCAGTGAAGTTGAGTGTATGGGAGCTTGTGGTGGAGCACCAATGTTTGCTTTAAACGGTGAATATCACGAAAAACAAACCATTGAATCTTTGAAAAAAACTTTGCAGGAGTGTAAGTAATGGTAGTTAAAGTAGTAAGTAAAAACTTCGATATTCCAAACTCTCATACGCTTGAAGTCGCACGAGCCAATGGACGATACTCAACTATAGACAAACTCTTTTCTATGACACCCGATGAAGTCACGGATCAAGTCGTAAAAAGTGGTCTTAGAGGAAAAGGTGGAGGAGGAGCACATTGTGGTCCTAAATGGCAACTTATGCCAAAAGGTGATCCCCGACCTGCGTATTTAATTGTAAATGGGGATGAATCAGAACCCGGAACATTTAAAGACAGACAAATTTTTCAATACGATCCACACCTTTTAATTGAAGGTATTATCTGTTCATCGTATGCCATCAATGCTCACGATGCCTATATCTACATCAGAGGGGAATATAAATTCTTTATTGACAGACTCAATGCCGCCATTAAAGAAGCTTATGATGCAGGTATTATTGGTGAAAAAATCATGGGCAAACATGATTATAGAATGGACATTACCGTTCACAGAGGGGGTGGTGCTTATATTTGTGGTGAAAAATCAGCACTCATTGAGTCATTAGAAGGGAAAAGAGGACATCCAAGACTTAAACCACACGGAAAAGAGTGTGAGTGGTTCTTTGATAACCCTGCAACAGTCAACAATGTTGAAACGATTGCAACGGTACCTTTTATTGTAGAAAATGGGTATGAAGCCTACACTGCATATGGAACACCAAGCTCACCAGGAACAATGTTGTTCGCAATGAGTGGTCCAGTTAAAAACCCTGGGATTTACGAATTGGCATTTGGAAATAAAATGATTGATGTCATCAATACTCTTGGTGGCGGAATGCTTGAGGGTAAAAAACTCAAAGCGGTTATCCCAGGAGGTTCATCTTGTCCAATTTTAACGGCAGAAGAAGTTGAAAAAGCCGTTTTAGATTATGAATCAATGTGGGATATAGGTTCAACTTTAGGAACAGGAGGAATGATGATCATTCCAGAAGATGTTTCTATGGTTGATGTGGCGAAGAACTTAATCGAATTTTACCACCACGAATCGTGTGGGCAATGCACACCATGTAGAGAGGGGACTGGTTGGATTGACAAGATTTTGAAAAAAATCGTTGAAGGTAAAGGAGAGGAAGCAGATTTAAACACAATTCTCGATGTTTGTGAAACGATGAATGGTAAAACCATATGTGTATTTGCACCTGCGGTTAAAGATATCATTAAAAGTATCGTAGAAAAATTTAGAGATGAATTTGTAGCAGAGTTTAAAAAATAAAAAAAATAAAATTATAAACAGGAGAAACACATGGCAAAGAATACAATGACGTTGACGGATAACAGAAATGGAAAATCATACGAGTATGATATTTTAAGTGGTACCAGAGGACCTGATGTTGTAAATATTTCTACATTTTACAAAGATTCTGGTATGTTCACTTATGACCCAGGTTATACATCAACTGCAAGTTGTGAATCAAAAATTACATTTATTGACGGTGAAAATTCAGAACTGAGATACAGAGGTTATCCTATTCAAGAGCTTGCGGGTAAACACTCATATTTAGATGTTTGTCATCTACTCATGAGAGGTAAATTGCCTAACGCTGAAGAGTCTAAAAGTTTTGATTTAGAGATCAGACACAGATCGTTTATCAATGAAGGTTTAATAAGAATTTTTGATGCTTTTCCAGATGGTGCTCACCCTATGGCAACTTTAGGTGCTGCTGTTATGGCTTTATCAACATTTTACAAAGAACACTTAAACTTAGAAGATGAAAAAGAGTTCATGGAAATGAGAAGAAGAATTGTGGCTAAAATGCCAACAATTGCTGCAATGGCTTACAGAAACTCTATTGGTGTTCCAATGATTTATCCAGATGTAGACAGATACTTCACTGAAAACTTTTTATACATGATGAGAGCATACCCAGGTGGAAAAATGAAAAACTTAGGTAATGGATTAACTGATGAAATCAAACCCGTAGAAGTTGAAGCACTGGATGCCATTTTTACTCTTCATGCAGACCACGAACAAAATGCCTCTACAACAACGGTCAGAAATGTCGCTTCTACTGAAGCTCACCCTTATGTTGCGATTGCTTCTGGTATTGCTGCATTGTGGGGATCTGCTCATGGTGGTGCAAATGAAAAAGTTATGGATCAATTAAAACTCATTGGTGATGTTAAAAATGTCCCAACATATATTGCAAAAGCTAAAGATAAAAACGATCCATTTAGATTGATGGGATTTGGTCACAGAGTATATAAAAACAGAGATCCAAGAGCGGAAACACTCAAAGCATTACAAGATAAATTAAGAGTTGAGTTAAACCTTGATTCAAAATTATTGGACGTTGCTGCTGCAGTTGAAGAAGCAGCACTTAAAGATGATTACTTTAAACAAAGAGGGTTGTATCCAAACATTGACTTCTATTCAGGTGTTATTTTAACTGCATTGAGAATTCCAGTTGAAATGTTTACGCCAGTTTTTGTTATTGGTAGAACAGTCGGATGGATTACACAATGGTCAGAATTAAAACAAGACCCATCACATAGAATTGCACGACCAAGACAACTGTATACAGGTAAATAATAAATTTTAAACGGTCAAAAGGAGATAACAGAATATGAGTGAAATGGTTAAGATATCAGTAAATGATACAGAGTTAGAAGCAGAAAAAGGCAGTTTACTGATTGATGCTTTAATAAATGAGAATATTCATATTCCTCATTTTTGTTATCACCAAGCCCTTGGTAAAGATGGAAACTGTCGTATGTGTATGGTTGAAATCGAAGGACAAAAAAGACCACAAATTGCATGTGATACTCCTATAAAAGATGGCATGATTGTACGAACTAAGGGTGAAAAAATTGAAAAAGTCAGAAAAGAGATTTTAGAACTTCAATTGGTAAACCATCCTTTAGATTGTCCTACATGTGATCAAGCAGGGGAGTGTAAACTGCAAGATTACTATATGGACAGTGGTTTTTATGTCAATCGAGTTAATGTTCAAAAAAACCACGCACTCAAACGAGTCGATTTGGGTCGAAATGTGATGTTAGACCAAGAGAGATGCGTTTTATGTACAAGATGTGTGCGATTCTTTAAAAATGTTACCCAAACCAATGAACTTGGAGTTCATGCCAGAGCTGACCACTCTGTGATTGGAACATTTCCTGGTATGGAACTTCAAAGTGAATATGCCATGAACATTGTCGATTTATGTCCTGTTGGAGCATTAACAAGTAAAGATTTCAGATTCAAACAAAGAGTTTGGTTCATGGAGTCATTTGAAGCCATTTGTAATGGATGTTCAAAAGGGTGTAATGTTCACGTAGACCACAGAAAAGAGAAATATGAAGATGACACTGTTTTTAGATTCAGACCAAGAATCAACAAAAATGTCAATGGACATTTTATTTGTGATTATGGAAGATTGAGCTACAAAAATGAGGCTGAAAACCGATTGCTTACACCTTTAGCCAAAGGGAGTGAAGAGAGTATCAATAATCTCAAAGCCACCTTTATTAAAAGCATCAAAGATTCAAAAAATATTTTAGTACTGGTCTCTCCTACGTTATCGTGCGAAGAGTTAACATCTGCTCAACAATTAGCCGTAAAATCAAAAGCAATCATCTCAGGTTATGCACCACAATATTTTGATGAGGCTTTCAAAGATGATATGTTAAGAACCAACGATAAATCTGCTAACAGAGCAGCTTTTGTGGAAATTAATATTAATGAAGATGAAAATGCATTTAATGAATCATTAAAAAAAGCTTCATTAGTAATAATTTTAGAGAACAGTTATTTCGATGACAAAACCGATTTACTTAAAGGTAAAAAAGTCATCAACTGTACTTCGCACCAATCACCAGTAAACGAATTTGCCAATGCGGCCATACCAGTTGCATCGTTTTTAGAAAAGTCTGGTACATATATAAATTGTGATGGTATCAAACAAGAAGTCGTATCTAAAATCAACAAAGATAAACCCTCAGTTGATTTAAAAGCGTTTCTTGATGCTATTAACTCAATGCTTTAAAAAGGAACAAAATGGATTTTGTATCAGTTATAGTAATAATTGTTAACATTCTACTGGCTGTAAAACTTGCAGTTGGTACAACTCCTATCCTTGTATGGTGGGAGAGACGGGTTGCTGGTTTTATCCAAGATAGAACTGGACCAAACAGATGTCATATTGGTGGATTCAGATTGGGTGGATTGATTCAAAGTATTGCCGATATGATGAAACTTGTATTTAAAGAGGACTTTACCCCTTCACACATTAAATATAAATTTTTCTTTACTGCTGCACCAGCAGTCATGTTTTTTTGTTCATTCTTAACTGTTGCTGTAATTCCTTTTGCAGACAATTTATTGATTGATGGACAGTCACATGTCATGCAAGCCATTCCAATGCAACTTGGAATCATGTGGTTTTTAGCGTATGCGGGATTATCAACCTATGGAATCATTTTAGGAGGATACGCTTCAAACAGTAAATATGGTCTGTTAAGTTCAATCAGAGCGACAGCACAAGTTATCTCATATGAAGCAGCAATGGCATTGGCGGTTATCTCAATGATTATTTCGTATGCCTCAATTAACTTAAATGACATGGTTGTTGCACAAGGGCATCTGTTTTTTGGTTTCATTCCTTCTTGGGGTGTCATTATACAACCATTGGCAGCTTTAATTTTTATTGTGTGTGCTTTTGCTGAAACCAACCGAACACCTTTTGATATAGCAGAAGGTGAATCTGAAATTGTTGCAGGGTATCACACAGAGTATTCAGCCATGAGATTTGGTCTTTTTCAAGTGAGTGAATTTGCAGCCATGAGTGCTTCAAGTGCCATTATTGTAACGCTTTTCTTTGGAGGTTATCATATCCCTTGGATGGATACAGCAAGTTTAAAAGCCAACATGAACAATGTCCTTATGGTATTAATTCTGCTCGTTCCAGTAATGACACTTCTGTTTGTGGGTTGGATGCAAAAGAATAATGGTTGGGACGATGCAAATGACCCAAGAGCACATGAAACAAAAGTTTTAACAAAAATTTTCTTAGGCTTTGGTGGTTTCTTAACGTTAATTCTGCTCTATCTTTTCTTAGGCGGATTGAGTGAAAATGGTGTGAATATTGCAACAACGGTTATTCAAGTGAGTACTTTCATGGTGAAATTTTTCATGATGAGTTTGGTGTTTATATGGGTGAGATGGACTCTGTTGAGATTCAGATATGACCAACTGCAAATGTTGGGTTGGAAAGTATTGCTCCCATTATCACTATTAAATATTTTTATTACAGCTGTTGTTGTAGTATTGGCAGGAAATTAACATGGGTGTAAAAACAATTGAACGACACGGAAGTTCGTTAAAAGACAGACTTTATATACCTGCTATTGCAGGTGGTATGAAAACAACCTTTAAAAGATTTGTTAAAAATTTAAGTGATACTTCAAATTTAGAGACACTTCAATATCCTGAAGTTCAACCCAATGATATTACTTCAAGATACCGAGGTGTTCACCGATTGACAAAATGGGATGATGGCAGTGAAAAGTGCGTTGCTTGTTATATGTGTGCAACGGCTTGTCCTGCAAATTGTATCTTTATTGATGCCGAAGAGCGTTTTGATGGCGTGGCAGAAAAAAGACCAAAAGAGTTTAAAATTGATTTATTAGAGTGTGTTTATTGCGGATATTGCGTAGAAGCTTGTCCTTGTGACGCCATCCGAATGGATACTGGGATTTTCAGTTTTACTGCAGATAAAAGAGAAGATTTTGTCATCAATAAGGAAAGATTAATGTCGCATGAAGCGTTACAAGAGGAGCCAAAAAATGATTAATTTTTTATTTATCGTATTGTCATTCTTTGCAATTACAGGTGGACTTGCTATGCTTTTATATAAAAGCCCAATATACGCCGCACTGGGACTTTTAATCTCTGTCCTTTCCGTTGCAGGACTTTTTGCACTCTTAAGTGCATCCTTTTTATTTATTGTACAAATCATTGTTTATGCAGGTGCAATTATGACACTGGTACTGTTTATTTTGATGTTCTTAAACATTGGCGATGAACATTTACCCAAAGAGCCCAATCGAAACATGCTCATTGGTTTAGGAATTGCAGTCATGCTTCCTGTCAATGCACTGATTTTAGATACCATTTCTAAAATGCCTAATGCAGATATGTCGATTGTAGCAGAGGGATTTGGAGGTATTAAAGAGATTGGGTTAAAACTCTTTAGCGAATGGTTGATTCCATTTGAATTAATTTCAATTTTACTTTTAGTGGCACTCATTGGTGCAGTTGTTTTAGCTAAAAGAAAACCTAAGAAGGAGTTAAATTGACCAGTTTAATTGGATATGCAACTGTTTCAATGATACTGTTTACAATCGGTGTTGTTGGTGTCATTGCACGAAAAAATATATTTATTATCTATATGTCAATCGAATTAATGTTAAATGCAATTAACTTATTTCTAGTTACGTTTGCACGATACCATTTTAATATGGATGCACAAATCATTTCAATCATGGTGATCGCAATTGCAGCAGCAGAAGCTGCTATTTTCTTATCTGTAATTATTTTACTTTTCAGAGCAAAAGGGAAATTGGATACAGATCTGTTTACTGAACTTAAAGAGGAGGTTGACTAATGAATACTCCTTATTTGGTTTGGATTATTTTAGCACCACTGATTGGGGCAATATTAAACGCTGGTTTTTATGTTTACAGTATAAAAAGAAAACCTTTACCTGAGTTAATGTTTGCCCTAATTGGTACGATTACACCCTTTATTGCATTTTTACTGACTTTAAATCTTTTCTTAGATATTAAAGCAAGTGATGTAATATTTCATCAAAGTGTTTTTACCTGGTTAGATATCAATAATTTTACCATTGAGATGAAATTTTTAGGGGATAAACTGGCAATTTTTATGGCCATGTTTGTTACATTTGTTGGATGGCTGATTCATATTTATGCCGTAGGATATATGAAAAATGATGAAGGGTTTGGTAAATTCTTTGCCTACTTTAACCTCTTCTTAGCCTCAATGTTGATTTTGGTTTTGGCCGATAACCCAATTATTTTGTTTATTGGATGGGAAGGCGTAGGAGTTTGTTCATACTTATTGATCTCATTTTATTATACCGATGCACAAAATGTCATTGCAGGAAATAAAGCGTTTATTGTTAATCGAGTGGGAGATTTAGGATTTATTCTTGGTGTTATCACACTCTTTTTTGCATTGCATAAAACCGGTTTAGACTTTGCCTCTATGGAAGCCAACATTGGTTTAGCACCAAGTGGCGTTTTGGCATTAGCAGGTTTTTTACTTTTTGTTGGAGCCATGGGAAAATCAGCACAAGTTCCATTGTATGTTTGGCTTCCAGACGCCATGGCGGGACCTACTCCTATTTCAGCATTGATTCACGCAGCAACCATGGTTACTGCTGGGGTTTATATGGTGGCAAGATTTCACTTCTTGTACACAGGTGTTGAAAATGTTGGCGTATTTATCTCATACATTGGTGCCATTTCGGCTCTTTTTGCTGCAATCATTGCAACACGACAAACCGATATTAAAAAGATTTTGGCATACTCAACCATGTCTCAATTGGGGTATATGTTTATTGCCGTTGGATTGGGATTTTACAGCAGTGGATTATTTCATGTCTTTACACACGCCTTTTTTAAAGCAATGCTATTCATGGGTGCAGGTGCAGCAATTTTAGCTCTTCATCACGAACAAAACATTTTTAAAATGGCACAGCACAGAGTCTACCAACCCATTGTTAAAGCAACTTTTTTAATTGGAGTTATTGCCATTTCAGGGATTCCACCATTTTCAGGCTTTTTCAGTAAAGATGCGATTTTAGCAGCAGCCTTTCAAAAAGGGGATTATGTTCTATATGGGATGGGTATATTTACCGCATTTTTAACCGCTTTTTATATGTTCAGACTCTACTTTGTTGTATTTGTTGCGCCAAATGGACACGATGTTCACCACGCATCAACAGATAAAACCATTACCTTTCCATTGATTGTATTAGCCATTGGTGCAGTCTTTGCAGGATTTTTAAACTTCCCTGCCATTTTTGGAGGAGGCGAACAAGTCAATGTCTGGTTAGAACAGTTAAACTCACATGAATTGCACATGTCACACTCAACAGAGTATCTTTTAATGTTGACCAGTGTAGTTGTTGCAGCAATGGGAATTTTGGTTGCGTATAAGATGTATGGAAACTTTGATGTCTCTAAACCAGAAACAGAAGATGGCATCATCGGACACAAATTCTATGTGGATGAATTCTATGATTTAGTGTTTGTTAAATCACTCAAATCAGTGAGTCGATTCTTAGATGAAGTCATTGATGCAAAAGTCATTGATGGATTCCTTATGCTCGTGTGTAAAGAGTTTATTGACTTCGGTAAAAAACTTGCATTTTTACAAAATGCAAACGTCAGATTTTACGCATTATATATGCTAATAGGTATGAGTTGTGCATTCTTATATCTTTATACTACACTAATAGGACAATAGAATGGGTACAGATTTATTATCATTTATAATTTTCCTACCAGCGTTTGTGGCATTCATTTTGATGATTTCTACAACGAAGATAGAAGATGTTAGAAATATTGCGTTTATTACAACAATAATCATTCTTGTTCTTGTTTTAAAAATATATTTAAATTACGAACCAAACAGCAATATGCAGTTTGTTACGAATATCCCTTGGATTTTAAAATATGGTATTCATTACTATATCGGTGTTGATGGTTTCTCTTTAACCATTTTAATGATGATTGCGATTCTTATTCCAACGGCTTATTTGCTTTTATGGGAAGGAAGAACCAAAGGGTATTGGATCAATATGCTTTTGGTACAAACTGGGGTAACGGGAGCACTTTTATCTTTAGATGTTGTGCTTTTTTACTTCTTTTGGGAAGTTATGCTTTTACCTGTTTTCTTATTGATTGGTATCTTTGGAACAGGAAACAACATCTTTACAACCATTAAAGTAACCGTATATACCATGTTTGGATCATTGATGATGTTTGTGGGTATCATTTATTTGGGGGTTGCTTATTTCAATGAATTTGGAACTTGGAGTTTCCAATACACTGACTTAACCCATATTACCACCTTAGCTTACCAAGAGAAGTTTTGGCTATTTTTAGCGTTCTTAACCGCATTTGCAATTAAGATTCCACTTTTCCCATTTCATACTTGGATTATGGATACGTATAAAAATGCGCCTACAGGAGCCGTATTCTTACTTTCATCTATCATGGCGAAATTGGGTATCTATTCGGTTGTGCGATTTATGATTCCTCTGTTTCCTGATATCTATATTCAGTTTTCAAGTTGGTTTGTATTTATTGGATTATTTGGTTTAATCTATTTTGGTATTGCAGCGTTGATGCAAGATGACATTAAAAGAATGTTTGCTTACTCATCCGCTTCTCACCTTTCATTTATCGCAGCAGGGATTTTTTCTTTAAACGAATATGGAATCAGCGGTGCACTCTACTTGATTATTGCACATGCAATTGCAACAGGAGCTCTATTTTTACTTATTGGAATCATGTACCACCATTCAGGATTTAAAACCATTAAAGATTTGGGTGGTATTGCAAAACAAGCGCCTATTTTTACATTTATTTTTGCCATTATGTTGTTTGCCAATGTAGGGCTTCCTGGAACAAATGGGTTTGTAGCTGAATTGTTAATTATCTTTGGTGTGTATGAATTTAACCATATTTTAGGGTATATTTCAGCCATTACTGTTTTAGTTGCGGCTTCATTTATGCTTTGGATGTTTCAACGAGCCATTCTGCAAAAAAGAGAAGGCCCTGCTGTTATCATGAGAGATTTAAAAATAAAAGAGATTATCGGTCTTGCGCCTTGGGTTATTTTGGTATTTTTAATGGGTATCTATCCAGACCCATTTATTGACAAATTTGAACCATCGGTTGTGCACTACTTAACTGATATCTTAAAACTAGGAGCTGCAAAATGATGGAAATAATGAATTTAATGCCAGTTCTTACTGTTTTAGCTGGTGCGTTAACCGTAATGTTTTTCAGTATGTATGAAAAATATTCCATTAAATTTCATATAGCAATTACAACAATGTTTTTATTACTTGCATTGGGATTTGCAATTTATCCTGCGGGAGAAGTTTACTCAATTCAACCATACAGTGAATATTTTAACAATTTACTGATTTTTGATACCTACTCAAACTTCTTTCACATTGCACTTATTTTTGGTGCATTATTGGTAATTTTAATTGGTGAGCATTATGCTCAAGAACAAAAATATTTTACAGGTGAATTTTACTCAGTTTTAATGTTTTCACTCTTTGGAATGATGCTTTTAGCCAATGCCAATGAACTTATAACGGCTTATGTCGCTTTAGAAATTGCCTCATTTGCAGTCTATGTTCTCGTTGGATTTAATACAGAAAATGAAAAAAGAGTTGAAGCCATTTTCAAATATTTGGTCTTGGGTTCATTTATTGGAGCTTTTTACCTTTTAGGTGTGGTTCTTATTTTTGGAGCAACGGGTACAACGCACTTAGGTGAAATATCAACATTTATTACTGCCCACAATAACAGTGATTTGGTTTTGGTTTATATAGGAGTAACCCTTCTGTTATTTACTTTCCTTTTCAAAATTGCAGCCTTCCCATTCCAATCTTGGTTACTTGATGTCTACAGAGGGGCACCAATTTTAGTAACAGCGTATATGGCTTCGGTATTTAAACTTGCAATTTTCTCGTTTTTCTTACGTGCCTTTTTACAAAGTTTATCTTCAATGCAAGATTTCTGGGACCCAGTTTTAACGGTATTAATTGTTTTCACATTGACTTTAGGAACATGGTTAGCCATCACTCAAAAAATTGTAAAAAGAATGTTAGCTGCCTCATCAATCGTGCATACGGGATATCTGCTCTTAGCATTTATTGCCGTAGGGGAAAATATTGAGAGTGCCTATTCAATTATTTTTTATCTTATCTCATATTTGTTAACTGCCATTGGAGCATTTGGTTTGGTCTCTCATGTGATTGCTGAAACAAAAGTAAGAGTAACCTATGAGGATTTTAAAGGCTTAGCCCAAGAGAGACCATTCTTGGCTGCTATGATGACCATTTTCTTATTCTCACTGGCGGGTATTCCATCAACCATTGGGTTTATTGCAAAATTTTATGTCTTTACAGAAGCCATCAGTGCGGGTTATATCTACTTAGCCTTGTATGCTATTTTAGCAACATTTGTTTCAATCTATTACTACTTTAAACTCATTGCGATGATGTACTTCTATCCAAGTAAAAAAGAGTGTAAACAACAAGGGTTTGATGACTCAAGAATCTCAACCTATGCGATTGCATTGATTGCGATTTTAATTGTTTGGGGTGGTATTGGTTCAGCGATTCTGTTCTTCATTCCAATTCCAAGTATAGATGGCATTTTCCAGCTGGTTCAATTGTCAGTTGAATCACTTTTCATTAAATGAATTGTGTGAGAAAGTAACATCAATATCATATATTTATCATAAAGCTTAAGAACGCTTAAGTTTAATTTAAAAGCCCCTTTACTGGGGCTTTTTTATTGACATTATCCCGACATTTTCTGCTAAAATATATAAAAATGTAATCAATTTACAAGCAATATTTTGCTATACTCATGCTACAAAATTTAACTACGACAATTTTTTTAGAAACTTACATTTTTCATACATAAGTTTCTAATATTATTGCGTATTAAAAATACAAGCAAGTGAAAGGATTGACTATGAGTGACCTAATTGAAGGTTATTTAGGTAAAACAGTTGAAGGAAAGAAAAGTAGAACACCTGCGAAATTGGATTATGTTCAAAGTGCGACAGGATTGTTTCTTGGTCTTTTTATGTGGGGACACATGCTTTTTGTCTCAACAATTTTAATCAGCAAAGATTTTATGTACTCAGTGACTAAGTTTTTTGAAGGAAGCTTTATTTTCAGTGAGGGGCAACCTGTTATTGTCTCGTTTATTGCATTTATCGTATTTGTAGTTTTTATTGCACATGCTGCAATGGGAATGAGAAAACTGCCAGGTAACTTTAAGCAGTATCAAGTCATGAAAGCACATGCAAACAGTATGGGACATGAAGATACAAAATTATGGTTTACTCAAGCATTTACTGGTTTTGCAATGTTTTTCCTCGGTTCTGTACACCTTTATATTATTATGACTCACTCAGCAGCTATCGGACCATACGCTTCATCTGACAGAGTTTGGTCAGAGTGGATGTGGCCTTTATATATCCTTTTATTGTTAGCCGTAGAGTTTCATGGAACAATTGGTTTATACAGACTTTGCGTAAAATGGGGATGGTTTGATGGTGCAAATCCTAAAGCAACAAGAGCAAAATTAAAATCAATTAAAAAAATTCTTACAGTGTTTTTCTTAGTATTAGGTTTTGCAACACTTGCAGCTTATATGAAAATCGGTATGGATCATGCAGATAAAGTTGGTCAAAGATACAATCCAACAATTGCAAAAGTTGAATCAACGATTATGGAAGGGATTAAATAATGAAAATTAATTATTGTGATGCATTGGTTATTGGTGGAGGATTAGCAGGTCTTAGAGCTGCAGTTGCTGCACAAAAAAAAGGCTTAAGTACAGTTGTCTTGTCTTTAGTTCCTGTTAAGAGATCTCATAGTGCGGCTGCTCAAGGTGGTATGCAAGCAAGTTTGGGTAACTCTAAAATGTCTGATGGTGATAACGAAGATTTACACTTTGCTGATACGGTTAAAGGTTCAGACTGGGGATGTGATCAAGAAGTTGCACGTATGTTCGTACACACTGCACCAAAAGCGATTCGTGAATTAGCGGGTTGGGGTGTGCCTTGGACAAGAGTCAGAGAAGGTTCAAGAGAAGCCGTTATCAACGCTAAAAAAACTACGATTACTGAAGATGCCGACAGACATGGATTAATTACATCAAGAGATTTTGGTGGAACGAAAAAATGGAGAACCTGTTACACAGCAGATGCAACAGGACATACGATGTTATTTGGTGTTGCCAATGAAGCCTTAAAACACAATGTAGATATCAGAGACAGAAAAGAAGCCTTAAGTTTAATTCATGAAAATGGAAGATGTTATGGAGCGGTTGTCAGAGATTTAATTACAGGGGACTTAGAAGCGTATGTTGCTAAGGGAACATGTATTGCTACAGGTGGATATGGAAGAGTATTTAAACAAACAACCAATGCGGTTATTTGTGAAGGTACTGGTCAAGCCATTGCACTTGAAACAGGAATTGCTACTTTGGGAAATATGGAAGCAGTTCAATTTCACCCAACGCCAATCGTACCATCAGGGATTTTATTAACTGAAGGGTGTAGAGGTGATGGTGGAATCTTAAGAGACGTTGACGGTCACAGATTTATGCCTGATTATGAGCCTGAGAAAAAAGAATTGGCTTCAAGAGACGTTGTTTCAAGAAGAATGATTGAGCACATCAGAAATGGTAAAGGTGTACCTTCTCCATACGGTGATCACATTTGGTTAGATATCTCTATTTTAGGTCGAGAACACATTGAAAAGAATTTAAGAGATGTACAAGAAATTTGTCAAATCTTTAACGGTATTGATCCAGCCGATGAAGGTCCAAAAGGTTGGGCTCCAGTACTGCCAATGCAACACTACTCTATGGGTGGTATCAGAACAAAACCAACAGGTGAATCTGAAACATTAAGCGGTCTTTTTGCGTGTGGTGAAGCAGCTTGTTGGGATATGCACGGGTTTAACAGACTTGGAGGAAACTCTGTTTCTGAAACCGTTGTTGCAGGTATGATTATTGGTAACTATTTTGCAGATTACTGTATTGAAAATGATGTAACGATTCCTACAAAAACCATTCAAAAATTTGTGGATGAGCAAGACAAATATTTAGATGACATCTTAGCTTATACAGGAACAGAAGATATCTTCAAAATCAAAAACAGAATGAAACAACTCATGGATGATAAAGTTGGAATCTTTAGAGATGGTCCACACTTAGCCGAAGCAGTTGTTGAACTGGAAGAGTTATTGAAAAAAACAAAACAGATCAATGTTAAATCTAAAGTCAGAGCAGGAAATCCAGAACTTGAAGAAGCGTACAGAGTACCTAGAATGTTAAAAGTAGCACTTTGTGTTGCTGTGGGTGCACGAGATAGAACAGAGTCAAGAGGAGCACACTACCGAGAAGATTACTTAAAAAGAGACGATGCAAATTGGTTGAATAGAACATTAACTTCTTGGCCAGATGCTTCTGCAACGCTTCCAACTGTTACTTATCAACCATTGGATATTATGACCATGGAAATGCCACCAGCATTCAGAGGTTATGGAGCTAAAGGTATGATCATTGAGCATGAAGATTCTGCAAAACGACAAGCAGAAGTTGATGAAATAACTGAAAAAATGCAAGCAGAAGGTAAAAACAGACATGAAATCCAACATACATTAATGCCATTTGATTTACCTATGAACTACAAAGAACTAAACGAAAGAGCAGGAGATAAATAATGAGCACACCTAAAGGTAGAGAAATAACCATTTCAGTACTTAAGTTCAATCCTAAAAGTGCGGTTTCAAAACCACACTTTGTTGACTACAAATTAGAAGAGACTCCAGGGATGACTCTGTTTATTGCCTTATCAAAAATCAGAGAAGAGTTAGATGCAGATTTGTCGTTTGATTTCGTTTGTAGAGCTGGTATTTGTGGTTCTTGTGGTATGGTTGTTAATGGTAAACCTACTCTTGCTTGTAGAACACTTATTGCAAACTATCCAGAAGGGAAATTGACACTTATGCCAATGCCTGCATTTGAATTGATCAAAGATTTATCGGTTAATACAGGTAAATGGATGGATGCCATGTCTAAAAGAGTGGAATCATGGGTTCATACAAATCATAAACCAGATATCAGCAAATTAGAAGAAAAAATCGATCCAGATATTGCCGATCAAACATTTGAATTAGACAGATGTATTGAGTGTGGAATTTGTGTTGCTTCTTGTGGAACAGTACTTATGAGACCAGACTTTGTAGGACCAGTTGGACTTAACAGAGTAGCAAGATTTGAAGTGGATCCACACGACAACAGAACGGCGGATGATTTTTATGAATTAGTCGGTGATGACAATGGAATTTTTGGGTGTATGTCATTAATGGCATGTGAAGATCACTGTCCAAAACATTTACCACTACAAAATAAAATTGCTTACTTACGAAGACAATTAGTCGCGTTAAGATAATCACACCATACGAAGGATTTTCCTTCGTATGACTTTATTAAAAGAGTATAAAAAGTTAATTGCCTCCTTGGGTGATTAACTTTTTATATTTATACTCAATTGCTTTATACGGAGAGAATATGAACTTAGCCAATGATTACTTTTTGCTCTATCATGGTATACAAATAGATAAAACCACATCTTTTAACACCACCAAACGAAAAATGCATAAAGATTTTTTTGACATTGCAGCATTGGCGCTGTGTCCCACACGAAAAGATGCACAAAATTTTATCACACTTAATTCATTTAAAGTTTTAATCGAACAAATTTCAGATAAAGCACCTCACAATCTCAATGACTTAAATCAACTGCAACATGGACTTTTAGATGCAATCAGTAAAGATACTCAAAAAGAGGATATAGAAAAGCTCAATAAAGCCTTTACTTATCTTAAAGATCAAGAGATCATCAATGAAGCCAATTACACTAAACTCATGTCTTTGTTTGATCCAACGGAAGTGGAATATGCCCAAGAGCAAGAGTCATTTGGTTCAACCATAACTCACAACACAAAATCGTTTCAAGAACACAAAGATGAAATTGAACAGCTTATTCGTGAACTGCACAGTTGTTTTAATTCTAATGAGTATAAAACAGAACTTGATGAAACTTCAGAGTATATCAACAATCAAAAATTCTCAATTGGAATTACTGGGGTGATGAATGCCGGTAAATCTACCATGCTGAATGCCCTTATGGGGAAAGAGATTTTAGGCAGTGCTGTTGTACCTGAGACCGCAAATTTAACCATAGTAAAGTATGATAATCAACCCAGTGCAAAAGTATTTTTCTGGAATACCCAAGAGTGGAATAAAATCATCAGAAGTGGTCAAGAACTTGAATCAATTGCCCAATTTGTCAAAGAGACCCAATCCATTTTTGGGGATGAACTCAACGCATATATCCAAGACGAATCCAAATCAGATGATGTAGATATCAACCAATTGGCGCTTTATACTTCAGCAGAAGCCAGCGGTAAAAAGTGTAACTTGGTCAAATATGTAGAACTCAAATCCAACTTAGATTTTTTGGCCAATGGCATTGAAATCGTAGATACACCAGGGCTTGATGACCCTGTAATTCAAAGAGAAGAGATTACCAAAGAGTATTTGGCACAATGTGATTTAATGTTGCATTTAATGAATGTATCACAAAGTGCTACACTCAAAGATGTTGAGTTTATCATCGATGCCCTGCTCTATCAAAATATTTCAAAACTTTTAATTGTCATCACACGCGCAGATACTGTTTCACAGCAAGAGCTTCAAGAGGTGATTGATTACACCAAAGCCTCTATTGAACAACAACTCAAAGCACAAAACAAAGACAGCAAACTCGATTACATTTTAAATACCATTAAATTTATTCCCATCTCTGGGAAAATGGCACTTCTGCACAGAACAGGACGTGAACAAGAAGCTTTAGATGCGGGGTTTAAAATTGAAGATACCGGTATTTTGGAGATTGAAAACTATCTTAATGAGACCCTTTTTGGAACACATTCAAGTAAATCAGAGCTGATCATAAAATCCGCCAAAGCAAAACTTTTTAAAAGCATCACCAAAGAGTTAAAATCACTCAATTATGAAATCATTTTACTCTCTAAGTCAAAAGAGGAGTTAGAGGCCGATTTAGAAGAGTTTAATAACACCAAAAACACCAATGAAAAAATATTCCAAGCCATGAGAGAAGACATTCACGTGTATAAAAATGAAGCAAAAAACTACATTGAAACACTTGAAACTTTTATTATTAATGAACTCTTAGATTTGCAAACACTCATTAAACAAAGAGTCTTTAATGATGTGCGATACTCCTATGAAAAAACCAAAAAGAAACCTGCAAGTTCAAGAATCAAGACCATAATTGAGACCGCAATAAAAGATGGAATCATTGATATAATCCGAGATTATCGGTATAAATTCATCAAAAAATCCCAAGATATTGGTGAAATTTGTGAACAAAAATATCACGATTTTGGCTTTACATTAGGGCATAAAAATGATAATTTTGATGCCAGAGGTTTCTTTCAAGACGATTTTAAAACAGGCTTTTTAACCACTTCAAATGAGGTCTTAATTACAAAAATAGTCAATGAAGTCTCAAACAGTAAAGCCAATAAACTCAGTGAACTCGACAGAAATATTGAAAAATATATCAAAGATGAGTTTGAACCCATTGAATCAAACATCAAAGAAAAAACCAACAGCCTTGCCATTTCATTGACAGAAAACTTTTTTAAAGAGCTTCAAGAGCCACTGGTTGTTTTTGAACAGAAACTGCAAAAAGATGAAAAATCACTTCAAAATCGAATCAAAACCTTTGAAGAGAATGAAAAAAACAAAGAGAGTATGACCCTTGAGTTGCACAAAAAAATCAAACGACTTGAACTTATTAACAAAGGACTTAAATCATGAGTATCTTAAGCAATTTTGTTAAAGAGTTTAAAACTGCCTATGCCAAAAAAGAGGAAGTATTTGAAGAAGGATTAGTCGGAGAGATCAAAAAAGTCAGAGCTGCACTGCTTGATCCAAAATTTTTGCCCTCTTCACGATTGGAAGCCATTTTAGACAAACAAATCAGACGAGCCAGATACCCAATGGAAGTAGCCATTACGGGTCAATTTTCTGCAGGTAAATCAACTTTCTTAAATGCCTTACTTTCACGAAACATTCTTCCAACTGGAATTACACCCGTTACGTCAAAAGTAAACTTTATTAATTATGGGGAAGAGTATAAACTCAAAATCACCTATAAATCAGGTGCAGAAGAGTACCACAGCATTGAAAACATTGCAGCATTTACGGATCAACGACAAAAAGAGATGGATGAAATTAAGTATTTAACGCTTTATGCTCCCATGGATATTTTAAAAGATATTTCATTTGTTGATACCCCAGGATTAAATTCACAAAGCCAACATGACACAGAAACCACAAGAAAAGTGTTAAGAGATGTCGGCGGTATTATCTGGTTAACACTCATTGATAATGCAGGAAAAATGAGTGAAGCAGAAGTGTTAGATGAGTACATGGAAAACTTCAAAAACAAATCTTTGTGCGTCTTAAACCAAAAAGATAAATTTACCCCCGAACAAGTTGAAACTACCACCCAGTACATCAAAGAGAGATTCTCAAAATATTTTGCACAAGTCACACCCATTTCTGCAAAAATGGCACTGAAAGCAAGAGCTTTAGAACAAGATATTTTAATCACCACAGAGTACAACAAAATTGTCGAAGAGTTTAAAAAAGATTTACGGGAAAACGATGTTGAAGATTTGCACTTCTTTGATGCAAAATTCAAACACTACAAAGATGAAATCAATCGAATCAAGAACAGTGATGCAAGCGACAATACCAAACTCATTAAAGAGTCCAATATTCAAGAAGTGCTTGATTTTATTGAAAATACCATACGCCCACAAGCTGCAGAGGCCAAAGAGTTTGCCATTAAAAAAGATTTACGAAGCTTTTGTGATATTTTAATCAAAGAGTATGAGACCATCATTGGGGTTTTTAACAGTCTGTCCGATATATTAAAAAGCAGTGAAGAGGAGATATTAACAGGATTTGATAACATCCATAAAACCTACTCAAAAGAGCTGTTTACTATTTATAATGCCTTAGGTGCCATCATGGAAAAAATGGCCAATGAAACCTATAAAAATATCAAAAAACAAAAAGCCTATCGATATGAAGAAAAGAGTTCATTTTTAAGCAAAGACAAATACGAACGTATTGAATATGAAACCTATTGGATTGATTCAGACAATGTGTATAAAAGCCTTTTCTACGATGATCAAACCATTGATAAAATGTTTAAACGAACCATTAGAGATTTGAAACAAGTGCAAATTGATTCTGATGAAGCATTTAGAAATGTCTATCGTGTATTAAAACATAAAGTACAGCGATGGCAAGAGCCTTATGAGTTGATTAAAAAACACCGAGAGATCTCTTCAGATTCAGAGTTTTCAATTACTCGACACTTTGCAGCAAAAGCGTATGAAAATATTTTAAGAAATTATCATCGAGCCATTTTGGAAAACATATCGGCCTTAAAGAAAAAGTTTGCTTATTTTAATGGCGCTTTGAGTTACAGCTATATCCAAACCACACAAGCCACCATTGCACACTTTGAACAACAAATTGCAGACTCAATTGCCTTGTATGAAAAAGAGCCCAGAAAGTTTCCCATTTATCACCCAAGAGAAGATGAAATTCTCACCAAACTCAAAGCCAATTTTGGGTTTGAAAAGATTGAGGACTTTTTAACCTCAAAACGAAATTACCTCTTTAAAATCATCAAATACTCTAAAGAACAATATTTGGACATCAATGCAAAACAGATTGAATTTGTCCAATCCAAACGAAGCCAATATCTTCAAAAGATTGAGGACTTAGAGTCAATTAAAGCCAGCATTTAATGACTCTTCGCCACTGATGAAACCCTTTACCCTTTTTTCAACGACACTGTTTGCCATACTTTTCATCTATACGCACGTGTTAGGAGAAGTCAAAACCATACAGCTCATTGTGGATGAGTTTTGGTTCATTTTAGCGCTTTTCCCTTTTAGTCTGCTGCTCTTTTATTCCAAATACAAAGTGAAACATTATGAGGTAACAATTCCCGTACAAACCATGACCTTTAAAACATCGGTTATTTTTTTTCTCTTTTTTGAAGTGATTGATTATTTCAACCAAGATGGATTTGAAGGGATGATTTCTCAATGGTTTTTTTATTGGATTATGGGATTACTGAGTTTATGTCTCATTGAGACAGTAACCAATTTTAAAATATACAAACTCTCACAACTCAAAAAGCCCCAGTAGTTATACTGAAGCTCTTTTATTATTCATCACTATTAAGGCCACACCAATGAGTGCTGCAATAAAAGATGCCATAAATACACCCAATTTCACTGCATCAATTAAACTTTGATCTAAAAAGGCCAAATGGGTAATAAAAATGGACATGGTAAATCCAATACCCCCTAAAAATCCAACCGCAATCACGTCACTCCACGCAATATCATCTGGTTTTTTTACAATACCAAATTTTGTGGCGAAAAATGTGAAAGTAAAAATACCAATAGGTTTACCAATAATTAAACCAAAAACTACACCCAAAACAATTGTAATGTGTTCAAAAAAACTTGAAAATTCAATGGCAACACCCGCATTTGAAAAAGCAAAAAGTGGCATAATTAAAAAAGCGGAAATATTGTGTAAATTGTGTTCGAGTTTCACCAATGGATTTTGTACGCTATCATACCCATGTGCAATATTCTCTAACGCATCAATTTGATGATGAGAGAGTATGTCATCAGTTGTTGAGTGTGATTTAAAAGTATCCAAAGCAAGTGCCGCATTTAATACAAAACGCTTTTCATCTATTTTTGACTTAATGGGAACGGCAAATGCCAAAAGAACACCGGCTACAGTCGCGTGAATTCCAATTTTATGAATAAAAATCCACAAAAACAGACCCAAAATCAAATAGGGCCACAGTTTGGTCACCCCTTTAATGTTTAACAACCATATTAACGCATAAATCACAAATGCATGAATAAAATAGATGGTGTGAATTTCAGAGGTATAAACCGTAGCAACCACTAAAACAGCACCCAAATCATCCACAACGGCCAGTGCCACCAAAAAAAGTTTAATTGCCGGATTGACCTTTTTCCCTAAAAGCATTAAAATTCCCAAAGCAAACGCAATATCTGTTGCCATAGGAATACCAAAACCCAAAGGGGCATCACGATTAAATGCCACATAAATAAGTGCGGGAACAATCATTCCCCCTAAAGCAGCAACAACAGGGAATGATGCCTTTTGAACGGAAGACAATTCGCCACAAATCAACTCTCTTTTGATCTCTAATCCCACCATCAAAAAAAACAGTGCCATTAATCCATCATCAATCCAATGCGTTAAGTCCATTGAAATGGTTGAGCCACCAAAAGTGACCCCTAAAGGCATATGCCATAAAGCAGTATACGCCTCTGCTAAACTTGAATTTGCGACAACTACTGCTAAAAAAGTTGCTATAAAAAGTATGATTCCACTTAAAGACTCTTTTGATATATATTCTTGAAATGTTTCTATATATTTGACCATCATTTTTCCTTAATAAAGTAAGATTATTGTATCAATCGATTCTTATTTTTACGTTAAAGCAGAAAATTATTTGAAAGAAGAGGTATCAGTTTTTGTTAATTTTAAAAGCAAAATAGATGCTGATGATTAAAAAAATAGCTAAATAAAGATAAGGATTTTCAGGAGCTGACATATTTGATTTTAAAAAAGAGGAGTTTTACTCCCCTTTTTCTTCCTCTTTTTTGTCGCATGATTCTTTACAACACGATGTATTGATTTTTAAAGGGCAATAGAGTGGACACCAACCAATCAATGCTGTTCCTAATGGAATTAATCCAATAACTCCTAACCAACTTTGTGCAATAAGCCCATATGCAATGATAGCTACACCAATAACAATTCTAATAATTTTGTCAATTTTCCCAACGTTTTTTTGCATTATTTCATCCTTTTAATATAATATAAAATTATACAATAAAATACTATCTTTTAGTCACTTAAATTCATGTAATATTATATTTTAATCTTTAGTACCCAATGGAATAGTAAGGGTAAAAAGTGCACCTTTCTGCCTTTTTTCATTATAATCATACTCAACATTTAAAGCTTCAATGGTTCCATCCATGTGTTTGGTAATAATTTCTTGACTCATATATAAACCAATTCCTGTACCATCTTTGGCTTTTTTTGTAGAAAAATAGGGTTCAAATATTCTATTGATATCTGCAATAGAAATGCCATTGCCGTTATCTTTTATTTTAATCACTAAGCATTCATTCTCTACCAATGTTTCAATAAAAATAAGTTTTTCATCGCTTTTTTCATCCAATTCATCTTTGGCATTATTTAAAATATTAATTAAGACCTGTATCAACTCATTTTTAAACGTACACACTTCTATTGGTTGAATATTTTTTATAATCGTAATCCCACGATTTTTAAACTGTGAGTTGACCAACATCAGAGTTTTCTCAATTACCTCTTCTATGACAAAATGTTGTTTCTTTTTTTCAGATTTAAAAAAATTCCTAAAGTCATCAATGGTTTGTGACAAATATTGAGCAGAGTGATTGATATTGTTAACAACACTTTCAAACTCTTGTTTTGTTAAATTTCCCATCTCATGCTTAATGCCTAAGCCCGTAATACTGGTTGTAATAACCGACAATGGTTGTCTCCATTGATGGGCAATATTACTTATCATTTCACCCATCGCTGCCATTTTTGACTGTTGTGCCATGATATTTTGTTGCATAGAGTTTTGTTCAATTTGTTTTTGGATACTTTTTTTATACTCCGTAAACTTATTTTTCAAGATGTGTGATATATACGTAGAAACAATTAACAAAATCGTACTTGCTATGAATGTAATGATAAAAATTCTGAACAAATGTGCTTCAAAATTTTTACTGGCACTCTCTTTCATCTCTTTTAAAGTTATACGTAAATCATCTTCATAAAAACCATTTCCAATAATCCAATGCCAAGCTTGAATTCCATCAACATAGCTTGTCTTTTCTACAAATTTTTGACTGTTTTTATTATGAATATAGGTCAAAAAACCACCACTTTTTTGCGCCAATTCTTTAAATTTAGGAAAAATCTCTTTTGTTGTCGTTTGTTGAAAAAAATGATCATTTTTAGATGCAGGCATCGTGTTATCTTCAAAGCTAAAAATATTTTTCCCTTGAAATGCTTTATTGGGATAAAGCAATAAATCTCCCTCATAATTTACTATGAACAAATAGGAATTATGCCAAGAATTCATGCGTTCAAGATTTTCTAAAACATCTTTTTTAAAATCTTCTTCAAATTCATCAACATACTCTCCCGTACCAATAAACCAATTGTAGGGTTTAAAATGAATGTTAAACCCTATTTTTTTATGCGCATGGTCTAAATCGTTAGGTTTGGGAAACCACCACGTTAAAAAGCTCTCACCAGTTGGCTCCAAAGAGGCAATAATATCTCGTCCCAAATAACGCCCCTTTGCATCCTTGAAATTGTAGACATTTTCCCCTTCCAAACTGGGATTTATGGGCAATAAAATACATGTATAATCATAATTATAAATAAAAAAATAGCCACGACCATTATTAAATCGAATATTTCGTAAAGCATCTTTTATGAGTTTCGTAACTTCTTTTTCACCCTTGTGTTTATTTTGTCTATATATCTCCATTACAATGTCATGCGCTTCATAAATGCGCTCTTTTAAACTCTGTTTTAATTTCTCTTCAATCAAAGAGTGTTCTTTTAAAATATAACTTTTAATTTTTTCTGTTTCTATTTTAATCCGCTCTTTGTTTGATGCAATAAAGTTTTTTTGCAATTTTATTTTATTTTCTTCATATACAACTTTATTCTCAAAATATGACAAAATTAAAATAGAGAGTGCTAAAACAATCACAAAAGCACTGGGAGCATATTTAATTATTTTTAAAATAGTCTGTTCATTCTTATACAGCATGCAAAATCCTTTATAAAAATCGCACTCTTTTATTCATCGCATCTGAAGATATTCTATCATATTTTAATCAACATTTTCAAATGGCTTTATGATATAATCGACTGATGAATAAATTGCGCTATATAAATCACTATCCACAACACCTGCAAGAACAAGTTCAAGCACTCATTGATAAACAAAGTTTAACGCACTATATAAAAAATAAATACCCCACCACTCATACCATTACAACCGATAAACTGCTCTACAATTATGTCATGGAGTTTAAAAATCAATACTTTAAAAAACAGCAAATCGACAAAGTACAATTCGATGGAAAAATCAATGTCATTAACAATGCGTTGGGTATGCATACATTCATTTCAAGGGTTCAAGGCAATAAACTTAAATCAAAAAATGAGATACGAGTTGCCACCTTGTTTAAAAGTGTTCCTGAAGCCTTTTTGGAAATGATTGTGGTTCATGAACTGGCACATTTAAAAGAGAAAGAGCACAATAAAGCTTTTTATAAACTCTGCAGTTTTATGCAAAAAAATTATGCACAAGTTGAATTTGACTTGAGACTTTATTTGACTCATATTGATATTTTTGGAAAAATTTATTGAAAAAAATCCAATGCACAACTCTTTTTATCAAGATGATATAAGTAAACATTTCAAACCCTTTTCGGGTAATAACGTAACACGTATAAAAAAAATATTTTAAAATGAGACATATGGGCATAAACTGCCAAGGAATAGGCAGTTGTATCTTTTTTATACTTTTCTTACACTCAAAAGAGTTCAAATTATGTCCCATATATACACAAAGAAGCCATAATTATATGGTTATTACCCTATGATTAGGTTTCAAATAGCATAAGTTTAGCAATCTATTATTTATGTTTAATTTTCATTTAACATAGATTTTGAGAAACTAACGAAAATTAAAAAATTGGAGAAATTATGAAAGCTTCAGATTTATTTGTAAAAGCCTTAGAAAACGAAGGCGTTGAATATATTTTTGGAATACCGGGCGAAGAAAATTTAGACTTTTTAGAATCTTTAAGAGAATCAAAAATTAAATTGATTTTAACCAGACATGAACAAGGTGCAGGTTTCATGGCAGCAACATATGGAAGACTCACAGGAAAAGTGGGAGTATGTTTGGCAACACTTGGCCCTGGAGCTACTAACTTTGTAACAGCTGCAGCCTATGCACAACTGGGTGGAATGCCTATGATGATGATTACAGGTCAAAAACCCATCAAAAAATCTAAACAAGGACGATTTCAAATTGTTGACATCGTTAACATGATGAAACCCGTAACAAAATATGCAAAAACGGTGGTTAATGGAAACAATATTCCATCAATGGTAAGAGAAGCCTTTAAATTAGCAACCACGGAAAGACCGGGTGCTGTTCATATTGAGTTACCAGAAGATATTGCAGATGAAGAAGTTGATTTCAATATTTATCCTGTTCAAAACGTACGATACCCAAAAGCAGACAATCACACAATATCTGATGCAGTAAAAATGATTGAAAAAGCCAAAAGACCACTTTTATTAATTGGGGCTGGTGCAAACAGAAACCGAATTGGTGATGCATTAACCAATTTTGTCAATGAAACAGGAATTCCATTTTTCTCTACTCAAATGGGTAAAGGGGTGGTTGATGAAAACCACAAATTGTGTCTGTCAACAGCAGCATTATCAAAAGATGACTTTATTCACTGTGCGATTGAAAGAGCCGATTTAATTATCAATGTCGGACATGATGTCATTGAAAAACCACCCTTTTTTATGGAAAATACACCCGATGCTACAAAAGTCATTCACATGAACTTTTTCCCATCTGAAGTTGATGACACCTACTTCCCACAATTAGACGTCATTGGTGATATTGCATCAAATGTAAACAGTTTGTCAAATGCCCTTTCAAGACAAGAACACTGGGATTTTGATTATTACATCAGATTAGCAGAAGAGATCAGAACACGATTAAGCAAATATTTTGGAGATACACGATTCCCAATTTTACCTCAAAAAGCAGTAAGAACAATCAGACAAACTTTAGCAGCTGAAGATATTGTAACACTGGATAATGGTGTGTATAAAATCTGGTTTGCAAGAAACTACCGATGTGCACAACCAAATACACTCTTACTGGATAATGCACTTGCAACTATGGGAGCAGGTCTTCCTTCTGGAATGGCTGCAAAAATGGTTAATCCAAACTCAAAAGTTGTTGCCGTTTGTGGAGATGGTGGATTTATGATGAATTCACAAGAGATGGAAACAGCCGTAAGACTTAATCTGGATTTAACTGTGGTTATTTTAAATGACAACTCATACGGAATGATCAAATGGAAACAAGCGGGTATGGGATTTGAAAACTTCGGACTTGATTTGGGTAACCCAGATTTCGTTAAATACGCAGAAGCGTATGGAGCAACAGGTCACCGACCAACATCGTGTGAAGATTTTGCCCAAACTTTAGAAAAATGTGTTAATGGCAAAGGGGTACATTTAATTGATTTAGCTGTAGATTATTCGTTAAATCACTCTATTTTAAATGATCTTTTAGCCAATAAACAGTGTATGCTATAATACGAAAACAACAACAAGAAAAGGAAAGAAATGAGTACAATAGAAGTTACATCACCATATGACGGAAAAGTAGTAGGCGTAGTTCCATTCAATTCAATTGAAGAAGTAGAGAGTGCCATTGATTTAGCACAAGCTACATTTTTGGATCACAAAAACCATTTACCAAAATATAAAAGAGTTGAAATTTTAGAAAAAGTTGTAGAAATCATGTCTTCTCAAGTAGAAGAGTTGACACGTTTATGCGCAAGTGAAGGTGGAAAGCCATACATTGATTCTAAAGTTGAAATTAACCGAGCCATCAATGGGGTTAAACTTGCTGTTGAACATTTAGGTGCTTTTGAAGGTAAAGAGATTGCAATGGGACATACTCTAAGCAGTGCAAACCGAATGGCATATACATTCAAAGAACCTATCGGAGTTGTTGCCGCGGTTTCTGCATTTAACCACCCTTTTAACTTAGCAGTTCATCAAGTAATTCCTGCTATTGCTGTAGGTTGTCCTGTTATTATTAAACCTGCAACTCAAACACCAATGAGTGCAATTCGATTGGTAGAAATTTTAAAAGAAGCAGGTCTTCCAAATGGATGGGCTCAAGCCGTTGTTTGTGGAAGAGAAGCAGGGGAATTACTTGCAACCAGTCCTAAAGTTAACTTCTTTACATTTATTGGTTCAGGAAGCGTGGGTTGGTACTTAAACTCTAAAGTAGCGAATGGTACAAGAGTTGCCTTAGAGCATGGTGGAGTAGCACCTGTTATTGTTGAAGCCGATGCGGATATTGAAGAGTTAATTCCTTCAATTGGAAAAGGTGGTTTCTACCATGCAGGGCAAGTGTGTGTATCGGTTCAAAGAGTTTACGTACATGAATCAATTTGTGATGAAGTGGCATCTAAATTAGCTGCATATGCGTCTAAATTGGTTGTGGGAGATCAAATGGATCCCAAAACAGAAGTGGGTCCATTAATCAACAACAATGAGGTCAATAGAGTTGAAGAGTGGGTCAATGAAGCCGTCACTAAAGGAGGGAAAATATTAACCGGTGGGAAAAGAATTTCTGCATCGTGTTATGAGCCAACCGTTATTGTAAACCCTGCAGATGATGCACTTGTATCAACAAAAGAGGTATTTGGACCAGTGGTTTGTATCTATTCATACTCCGACATTGAAGAGGCATTTACACGAGCCAACGCCTTAGAAGTCTCTTTCCAAGCAGCCGTATTTACGAAAAACCTAGATACTGCCATCAGAGCAGTAAAAAGATTAAATGGTACAGCAGTTATGGTCAATGACCACACTGCATTCAGAGTTGACTGGATGCCATTTGGAGGAGCTCGAACTTCAGGTCTTGGTATGGGTGGAATTCACCACTCTATGGTTGAAATGAGCAAAGAAAAATTAATGGTGATTAAATCAAGCTTTCTATAAGCATCGATTTTTTTCATTTAAAAAGGGGAAAAGTCAAACTTTTTCCCTTTTTTTATCATAAATTTATATCACTTCTTGATACAATACCCAGATGAAAAAATTTTTACTTTTACTGCTCTTTAGCCACTTATATCTTTTTGCAAATTCAGATGAAATCACTGCTTTTCAAAATGAGTTTTCACACAATGTATTAGAAAAAAATATCTTTAAAAAACATTTCAGACTCTTTTTAGAAAAAAATTGTCTTTTATCAGATGACAACTGTGTAGATAAACAGATTGCTCGACTTAAAACATGGGAGAGTACAAGCGCTAATCAAGCACTCCAAGAGGATTTAGTAAAAAAACACAACAAAACTCAACTCTCAAATGAATATTTTCAAGGCGTTCAAAAAAACATCTTTAAACTCATTGACGAAAAAAAGATACTAAAGTCTCAATTTATCACTCTCTTGGATTTATCCAAACAACTCATCACCGTAACGCTTTATGATAACGATACCCATGAAATATACCTCATTGGATCGGATTTTGTTTCAAGTGGAGATATTAATAAAGAGAGTGAGACAAAAGCAGGCGAGGATCATTTCTTACAAACCCCTACTGGCATTTTTGAAAACCTTAAAGGTTGGCGTTCAGATGGGAAATACAATGAAGATAAAAGCGTACTGGCTTATGGGCAAAAAGGAAGATTTGTTTTCTATTTTGGAAAACAAAAATCCGTACGATACAACAGTTTTGATGCTTTTAAAAATAAACTGGAAAATAAAAAAGATTGGAAACTCATTACCGACTATTTAGAGTTTGCAATGCATTCACATGAATCAAGTAAACCCATGGGAATTCCCAATTCACATGGTTGCATCAGAATTACCCATGAATTAAATCTTTTTTTAGATGAAAATCTGGTGTTACACAAAAACAATCTCAATAAAAGCCATCTTTTACCTCAAGATATTTCGCCAGAGCAGATGCCTTTAAAAATAAAATATGCGGGTAAATACCTTATTGTTGTCAATAAAATCTAAAAATCTCTAAAATTGGAATATAATTTCACATAAAAAAATTTCTGCTTTTGGAGCTTTAAAGTGAACAAAGAACAAAGTGATATTCAAAAAAGCACTTATCGGTATTCTGACCCCGAATATGATGTCATTTATGAAATTATTAAGATAATAAAACACAACTCCGATTTTGATGCAGCTGCACAAATTGCCATTTCAAATCATCTTACACTGAATCATATTATTGCAAAAACAATGAAGCTTAACATATTTGATATTGCAAAATTAGCTGACAGTATGAACAAATTAAAGTCGTAACGAACCCCCTGAAAATCAACAAAGGAACAAAAAAGTAAAAAAATATTTTTTTTATTTTATTTTTTTATTTAAAGCAAGCTTTTTTTTGAAAAAAAATAAAAAAATTTGGAAAAAGCAGTGCCATAAAATAGGCATTTTTTGAAAAAAATATTTTTTTAAGATTTTTTTTAGATTTTTTTTTCACTTTTAGTTTATAATTCGTAAGTAGAATAAGGATGTGTTCTGAAGTATTCCTAAAAACCTATCAAAAGCATTTGGCGGTGCGGGTTGTTTGTTCTTAGGAATAATTGTTGTGCTCTATAAAAAGAGTGCGTTTATACTAACAAATTAAACTTATGATTGAGTTAAACGAGGTATGAATGTTAAAATATCTATTTATTGTGTGTGTCCTTTTTAATCTTGCCTTTAGCGCAGATGATTTTAAAGTCAGTGAAGATGTTCAAGTCAACAATGACGAATGTGATCTATTGTATGATAACTGCATTGTAAAATGTGATGAGAAAGATACTGAAAATACAGAGTGTTATTCTAAGTGTGAAGCGATTTATGAAGAGTGTCTGATTCAAAAAGAGAAAAAAGAGTAAATTGTTCGCCTTATTCTACATATGTATAGGAGAATAGAATGAATTCTGGTTTATTAGCAGGTCTGGTCAAACAAATTGTATATTACATGAAATACGAT
Source organism: Marinarcus sediminis (SeqCode) (assembly GCF_048571275.1). Classification (GTDB taxonomy): domain Bacteria; phylum Campylobacterota; class Campylobacteria; order Campylobacterales; family Arcobacteraceae; genus Marinarcus; species Marinarcus sediminis. The sequence continues at coordinate 1,288,403 of NZ_CP182357.1, read as the reverse complement.
CATGACATGGATAAAGCTTCAATGTTGGTTATTGAAAATAAATTAACTTTTGAAGAGATAATGAGATCAACTGTCAAATTAAGCTTAGAGAACTTGGCAACTTTGGCAGATAAAGTAATAAGTAAAAAATGAATAAACTGAACAAAAAAGAGTCTTTAGAAGAAATTGAATCCATTAAAAACTTTGTTTCATTTTTGGATATGTTAAAACAGTTAATCCGAATTCCCTCGGTCATTGGATCAGAACACTCATTCTTTCTATATTTAAAAAGAGAGTTAGAAGAGTTAGGTATCCAAACCCATTATTATGATGGTCTGTTGGTCGCTCAAGGGAAAAGCCCAAATCATGGAATGCTCAGTGCTCACATCGACCGACATGGTTTAGTATGTACGGGGCCAAATGAGTTCCAATTTGCAGCTTTTTTAGCAAAAAACCGATCAGATTTAACGGGGAATTCAGTATCTGAACAAACATTTCAATTAATCACTTCAAGATATTTGAACCAAAAAGTTCAAGCATATGAACCTTGGGGTGGGAGTTATTTAGGTATTGGTGAAATCAAAAATGCCTATATGTGTCCAGAGATCAACAACTTGATTTTTGACATAGAAGGTTTGTCGCATTTGCTTCCAGGTACGCCTGTGGCATTCACCGATAAATTAAAAAATGACAAAGGATTACTCAGTGCTCAACTTGACAACGTCATCAGTGCTGCTATTATTATCTATTTATACCAAAATGGATATGAAGGTACGGCATTTTTTACCGCACAAGAAGAGGCAGGAAAATCATGGAGATATATCTATGAGTGGTTCAGAAAAAACAAACTGACCACCAATGAACTGTTGGTTTTAGATACCAGTCCATACGATTCAAGAAAAGAAGCAGATGTTCAACAAATCGTTTTAAGAAACAGAGATGCCAACGCCAGATTTAAGTCTCCGTTACTCAAAACTTTGAAAAACTTTTGCCATCAATACAGCATTGATTTTTCTTGTAAAGACACCTATATTCAAGAGAAAAACAAACTTCGACTGGAACACAACCAATCGATGTTGTCATTAGGAAGTACAGAGCTTGGAAGAATTATAAAAGAATCACGAGGCAGTATTCAAGGAACAACCTTGCAAATACCAACAACGGGCTATCATACCGTAGAAGAGACTGCGTCGATTTTATCCATTAAAACCGTTTTATTTATATTGAAAAATATTTATATAAAACAGAAAAAAACGAAACATTAAAATAGAGCATTTGAGTCCATTTTAATATCAGTTTTATTCAAAAAAATGCTAGAATTATTTTAGCGGTGCATTTTTAAATTTACAAAGAAGGAAATTATGAACATTAAATCAAATCGCGACTTAGTTAAAGTCTATTACGAAGAGTTATGGAACAAAAACAACAAAGAGTATATTGATATACTTTTTGATGATAATATCACGTTTCATGGCTCTTTAGACATTAATGCCGTGGGGAAAAAAGAGTTTGAAGAGTATATGGACAATATATTAACTGGTATTCCAAATCTGTTTCATGGAATTGAACTTATGATTTGTGAGGGTGATTATATTGCAGTACGTGCAATTTATAATGGAACCCACAAAGGAAAGATATTTAATTTTGAGCCAACAGGGAATAGAATCAAATATAATGGTGCCTCATTTTTTAAATTTAAAGATGGAAAAATTATTGACGTATGGGTTTTGGGAGATTTAAACAGTCTGAACAAACAATTGCAGTAACCCATGGTGCAAATCAGCAATAAAGTATTTTGTGATAAGTTTTTAATTGATCTGGATATTGAGACAAAACTTTTAACCAATCCGTATTACGACTCTCCTTTTTTGGTTATAAAAAACTTTTTATCGGAGAGCCGATGTAGTAAAATTGTAGAAACTGTTAAAAAAAACCAAGATGCAATTGATGCAAAGATCAGACAAAAGGGTGAGATTTTACTTGATGAAGCGTTAGATACGACCATTCGTAAAACCAAACTCTATGATTTGGATGATAAAAATGCTAAAATTTATGAAAAGAGTTTTTTGAGACATCAAAAAGAGATAGAAGATTTTTTCAGTGTGGCGTTAACAACATCAACGAAAATTCAAACTTTAGAGTACACGAAAGGGTGTTTTTACAAACAACACAGTGACGATTCTAATGTTTTGGTAAAAGACAATGTTATTATTGGTTTTTTACCCGTTGCACCACAAAGAAAGGTCACTTCTGTTTTATTTACTACAAGTTGTAATGAGAGCAATCTTATTAACAGTTTTAGTGGAGGTGAATTAGTATTTAACTATTTATATGATGAAAATGGCAAGAATATAACTCTAAAGCCCCAAGCAGGAGATATGGTTCTATTTTTAAGTAATCCATATTTTACGCACGAAGTTTTAGAAGTAAAGAGTGGTTATAGATTAACATTGGTGCAATGGCACGATGCACTTGTCAACTGAGCCTATATAAGTTGAATGGTTTAGTCATGAGTGATTTAATCTTGGTTTAAAATTTTAATTTTTAAATTAAGCTGATTTAGCTGATATTATTGTAAAAAAAGAGGATAAATATGAATTCGATTATTTTTGAACTCAGAGCAAACAATGTTACAGAAGAAGACATTGAAACAATTATTGCAAAAGTTAAAAATAGACTGACGGAAGAAAATCTGGATATAGAACTCCAAAAATTGGGTTACGACAAAATTTTCACAGTAGATTATGATGACTACTTTGATGATGATGCCGATGATTTTGAAGACATGAAAAAAGGTGGCTTTAAAGATTTCGAAGAGTAAGATATTACTCTTTGAAAATCTGAACTGCAACCCCTTTTAACCTTTCTGTGTTATTTTTAACGTTACTCGTAGTAGAATTACGTCAAATAATTTTACAAGAGACGTCATGCAATTAACACAAACTCAAATCGATGAATTTCATAAAAATGGATTTATCATATTAAAAAATTTTGCCCCCTCAACTTTGTGCGATGAAATACTGCACAAAGCCCAAAAGCATTTAGAAAACAAAACAGCACCCATAGAGAGTGAGCAAGAGTATTTACAAAACAGTGATCAAAAAATTACCGTACGACGATTACGACAAGTTTATAACAGAGAAACCATATTCAAAACATGGATGACCAATCCCGATATTGCAGCATGTTTAAAAACACTTTTAAACGACACCCCTGTCTTAACGTTAGCCCATCACAACTCAATCATGACCAAAATGCCCAAAGAGAGTTCAAGAACATTTTGGCACCAAGATGTGCGCTATTGGAACTATGAAACGGATAATTTAATTTCAGTTTGGTTGGCCTTGGGAGAGGAGTATTTAGAGAATGGTCTTTTAGAGTTTATCCCCGGTTCTCACAAAATTACACTTTCAAAAGAGCAGTTTGATGAACAAAGCAATTTTTTAGATAATCACCCTAAAAATATTGAACTCATCAAACAAAAAGTGCACTCCAATTTATCCAAAGGGGATGTGGTTTTATTTCATTGTAAGACTCTTCATCACGCCAATAAAAATAACACCGATACGCCTAAAATATCATTTGTCTATACTACAAAAGGCAGCAAAAACAGACCCATCAAAAACACCCGAAGTGATTTTGATGAAGTGGTTTTAAACTGAGGCAGTGACTCGTCTGACTTGGTTTTTCCCATTTTTCTTTACATAATATAAGGCTTCATCAATGGCCTGAAGCAATTTTTCTATATCTTGCTCTGGGTCAATTAAACCAACACCAAAACTCGCACTTATTTTTTTAACTTCACCCACATGCATTACTTCTATTTTTTTTCGTAAATTCACCGCAAGGTTCTCCAGATTTTCAATGGAGGTGTTAGGACAAATAATCAAAAACTCTTCTCCTCCCCATCGACCAACAACATCGGTATTTCTCACATGCTGTTTCAACACGTTTGCCATCTTTTTTAACACCTCATCTCCCATGAGATGCCCATACGTATCATTGATGAGTTTAAAGTCATCAATGTCCAAAAGAATAATCCCACACGTTTGGTTGTATCGAACCGCTAAGTTATAATTCTCACTCAAAACTTCATCAAGTTTGAGTCGGTTACTCAGTTGTGTTAACGTATCCGTATGAGATTGCAGCTTTAATAAATGATTGTATTTTCTTAACTGCGAATAGTGATATAAAAAAAATGCCAATAAGAGCAAAAATAACCCAATGATTTGATATACAAGAGAGTAATTGATGTCAACACTCTCTTCAACAGAAACCCATTGATTATATATTTTTTGTTTCTCTGTTTCACTGACGCTGCGAATGAGTTTTTGGAAAATATTGTGCAATAAAGGCTCATCGTTTCGTGTACCAATTGCCAATTCCACATTTTCATTTAAACGTGATGATATTTTAAGCATACGGGTAAAATCTTTTTGTATATAATAAGCAATGACCATCAAGTTATCGACATATCCATAAAGTTTTCCTGACTCAACAAGTTGGAGCCCTTGAGTAATATTATCCACTTCAACCACTTCAATATTAGGATAACGACTCTTCATAATTTGAGCAATGGCATACCCTTTGACTGCACCAATTTTTTTATTTTCTAACGCATAAAAATTATCTACAAAAGCTTTATTCACTTGTGTTGCCATAACAATAGGCAGGTCAATATACGAATCGGTAAAATTCATATATTCAGAGCGATCGGGGGTTTGTGATGCCAGAGTAAAAATATCACACTCTCTTTTTTTTGCAGCTTCCATACTTTGTGCCCAAGTTTTTGTGGGATAAAGTTCCATATTGATGTCTAAATTTTGCTGAATTAATTTAAAAATATCTGAAGAAATACCCACATACTTTCCATTATGAATACTCTCAAAAGGCATCCAATCTGGGTCAACACAAAGTTTCAAAACACCTTTTTTGAGTAAATATCCTTTTTCAACTTGTGTAAAACTGACCAAATAGTTTTTAAAAGCATCTTGAATATCTTTAAACGTAAAATACCCTTGTATCTGATGAGGAAACACTTTTTCGCTTTTAACCAACTGTTTGTATGTTCGCATTGCCAACTCTTTGTTGGTCTCTCCAATGTCATATAAACCAAGTAACATCAAATCTTTGGTCACATTGGCTTCATACAGAAGTGCTTCAATAGATTTTTGGGATTTGTATTTGTCATGTATCACATGAATGGTTTCATCCAAGTGTGCAAAAGCATACTCCCACCCTCGTTTGGTTGCACTTAAAAAGTTTTCAATTTTTGCAGGATTTTTCACCGCCTCTTCATAAGTACTGAACAAATTTGATGCATTGGTAATAAACCCATATTGCGCTGGATTAATAATATTATAAGGAACGTTCAATTTATCAAGTACATAGAGTTGATTTGAAGTAAATGCACTCATAACATCAACATCTTTATTGATAAAATCATCTATGTTAAAGCTATGTGGCACAATAAATGCGTTTTTACCACTGATAAAAAAATGCTCTAAAAGCAGAGATAAAGAGCTGTTGCTTAACTCATCATCCGTACCCATGATGGTTTTACCCACAAAATCCACAGGAGAGTTGATGCCTTTTTGTGCAATAAAAACCAAAGGAGACTTTTGAAAATACGTAGCAAGCAACACAACGGGTTGTAAAACCCCATTTTTATACATCAAAGAGTTATTTGACATACCAAAGTCAACTTCATGATTTAAAACTTTTTCCACAATATCAATGCCGTTTTGATACTCTAAAAGTTCCACTTCTAAATTGACGTCTTTGTAAAATCCCTTCTCTTTTGCCATGATAAAACCAGCATATTGAAACTGATATTTCCACTCCAGTTGTAGAGTGACTTTTTCTTGCTCATGATTTTGTGCATAAAGTGTCTGTATCAATAAAAAAAACATTAAAAAGTATTTTAACAAAGAGAACTCCATCAGTACATTATATCGTTTAATATGTATCATACTATTTTAATGTCACTTTGTGACGTTTACGTAGAATAATTTTTATTTTTATTTTTTTAAGCGGTGAAAAAGTAACCAAAAAAAGCTTTTGGTTACTTCTGTGTTTAAGCTATCGTGTCATCTTTGGGTGCAAGTTTGTGCAGTGTGGGTTTTTTGTTGTAATCCAGTGCCACAATGACCACCTCTTCAACATCCACAATAATATGATTGGTTGTTTTATTTCTTAATTCACATTTAACGGTTATTGACGTTCGTCCAATTCTTACAAGCTCCACACCCGAAATAAGAATATCTCCAATATTGGCCGCACTTTTAAAGACTACTTCTGACATTTTTACCGTTGCAATTCGATTTGTGTCAAGAACATTTGCAGCAAAAATAATTGCATCTTCATCTATCCAAGACAAAGCCATTCCCCCAAATAAAATACCTGCTGCATTTAAATGAGGGTACATCACCATTCTTTGTGTACCATATTTCATTTTAATCCTTTGTAACGTGTCTTATACTATAACTTCATTTAAAAAGAGGAAAAAAAGTTCAAGAGAACTTTGATTTTAACTTTTTTATCAAGAAAAGAGTTCATAATTTTTAGGTATATGTTTAAAGCTCTCTAAATCAAACGGTTGAAACCCTTTTGTTTTGAGTGCACTTTGAACAATTACTTGATTGTATTCTAGCACATTTTCATCGGCTAAATACTCATTAACATCAACCCACTTTGCATCTTCTATCTCTTTGGTATCTTTAATACAAATTTCATAACTTAACGGTTTCGCCACACACAAAATATAGAGATTGCTTTGGTTGAATTGATGCGGGAAAAAATGCCCCAAAGAGATAATCGAATCAAAAATAACTTCGACCCCTGTCTCTTCTAAAACTTCTCTTGCAACGGCTTTTGAAATAAGCTCCCCATCATCAATGTGTCCACCAGGCAGTTTATATGTCCCTTTTGAAACCCTCTCTTTAATGACCAACAACTCATTGTTTTCGTTAATCACCACCACACCTACACCCAAAGTGTGATTAGCCGCCGTAGGGATAATTGCCTCTTTATTAAGCCGTTTGACCAATAAAATATTGTCGGTTTCACACGTGTGAAACATAAATCCATGTGCCGTTAAATGTGGAATCAAATAGGATTTTTCTGCCTCAATATCAATCCAAATCAAGTTACGTTGGTCTGATTTTAACTGCAACAGCAACGCCTGCAACTCTTTTTCAAAAATGGCTTTATCCATAGGAACAGACTCTTTTTTAATGGTTATTCCATTATATGGATCCAAAATCAACCTGAAACATCCAACGTGTTCAACAAATCTTTCCAACTGCTTTCCTTTTCTCTGTATAATTCTATTTTATTATACCAATAAATACCCCAATGTTAATTGTGCATATTAATTAAAACCTAAAGCGACATATCATACAATCTCAACTCACTTTGTTACAAGGACAATTCAAAACCATGCAGACCATTCCTTATAAAATCTACTCTCTTCTTATCCTTTGTGTACTTTTTTGGTCAGCAAACTTTATTTTAGGACGATTTTTACACGAAGAGATAGAACCCATACAGTTGGCATTTTACCGATGGTTGGGTGTTTTTGTACTCTTTTTGCCCTACCTTATGATTCATTTTAAAACTTTATATCAAAAAATTAAAAAGGATTTTCTCTTTTTACTGCTGTTATCCGTTTTATGTGTCACGGGATTTAATACCATTTTATATTTTGGTTTACAACACACCCAAGCCACCAATGCCTTGCTCATTAATTCAGTATTTCCTATATTGGTTATCTTTTTGGCTTCCATTATTTTAAAAGATAAAATCACCCAGAATCAAATCATGGGCATTGTTTTATCAACCTTAGGTGTCGTCTTTATTGTTTTAAAAGGGGACATTTCAAAAATGATGACCATGGAGTTTAACAAAGGCGATTTTTATATTATTTTATCTTCATTGGATTGGGCGTTATACTCTGTTTTATTACGGTATAAAAAACTCTCACTCAATCCCACAGAGTTTTTTGCTACAACGGTAACCTTAGGTTTTATTGTGCTTTTAGGTATCTATGTTTTTACCACCCAAAGCATCACTGAAGATATGAACATTGTGTATAAACATTATGACATCATCGCCTTTATTGTTATTTTTCCCTCCATTCTTTCTTTCTTCTTTTGGAATAAAGGAATCTTAGAAATTGGAGCAGAAAAAACAGGGCAATTCACCCATTTGATGCCAATTTTTGGAACCATTTTGGCTTTTGTATTTTTAGGAGAAAATATAATGTTTTACCACTTTATTGGTCTGATGTTCATTTTTTCAGGGATTTATCTCTCTCAATTTTTAAAAAAAGAGCTCTTTAAAAAAGCCACGCGTTAAACCTTTTCTGGTTGCGCGTTTACCATCCAAATTGAAAAAATATCAAGATAATCCCAAAACGACTTAATCAAATGAGGTGGAATGTCCAATTTTGAAAGTAAAACAGCAAACGCTTCAAGCCAGACTCTTCTGCCCTCTTGTGTGATTTTAAACGGCGCATGTCGCTCTATCATTCTGGGTGCCCCTCTGTTTTCATTAAAATGGGGATGCCCTCCACAAATTTGAATCAAAAAATCTGCCGCATGTTTTTTTGCTTTGGCCAATCCTTTTTCATCTTGTGGAAAAATATCTTTAATTTTACTCTCTTTTAACAGCTCGTAATGATCATTAACAAGTTTTCGAATACCCTCTTCGCCCACATACTCTAAAAAGGCGGGATCAGGCATCTTAACACAAGGTCTTGCCCCTATGGTTCCATATGAAATTGTAAATTGCATTGCCATTCCTTTATCTTATATTTGATAATTTACATCAACTTTAAACAAAAATTCTGTATAAAAAAAGATTCATTTATTAGTTTAACACAATTTTATTTTTATGTGGTTACACTTTCTAAACTATATCTCACATAAGGAGCAATCAATATGCCATTTATCAACGTAAAAATGACTCACGAAGATGGGGGAGCAACCAAAGAACAAAAAGAGCAATTGGCCCAAGGTATCACAAAATTATTTGCTGATATTTTTGGACGTGGTGCAAAAACTGCGGTGGTGCTTATTGAAGAAGTATCAACGGATAATTATGCCATTGGTGGGGAAACCATCAGCCAATTAAGAAGTAAAAGCTCTTAAGCTTTTACTTCCCATGAAATCAGTGCCCAATGGTTGTATTGTTCACCCAAGCCCTCTTTGTTTTCCCCTAAACAGTCGTAATATTCTGCCAGAGTCTCTTTCTCTTTTTGCGTTAAAGTATCCAAACTCCACTCCACACTTTTAATAAAATTCTCTTTGGTGTCGTACTGTTCTCTTCGTCCTTCACTCTTTAAATAGTCAACTTTAGGATTGATGCCCATGCCATACAAAATATTTAACACATAGATATAATCGGGTTTATCAAAAATGGCTTTGTCTAATACTTTGAGTATCTTTTTATCGACAAAACTGCCACCGACTTTATACGACAAATAGACCCGTTTTTTTGCTTTGGCGTTGATTTTTTCCAAGGCATCTTTCATATCTTTGACTTCCATCGAACGAGATGCCAATACAATATCTGCTTCTGGAATTGCACTCCAATCGCAGTCATCCCACGACGCTTTTATGGGTATAATATTATGAATCTGTTCTGCTTTTATATTTTCATCTAAAAATTCCAACATCACATCGGAGTAATCCAAGGCATACACGGTTGAAACTTTTTTTGCCAACTTCATGGCGACATTTCCAACCCCACACCCTACATCTAACAAGCTTTCACAGCCACTGAAATCCATTTTAGCGATTAAATCGTCATTGTAAATGCTCTTGTGAATCTTTTTATTCATGGAAGCAGCTTTTTTATTCCACTCTTGTTTATCTTTTATTTTAAACGTGGAATTGCATTTTTGTTCCATATACAAAGCGTTAAAATCAATATCGTGATAGTTCATGGTTCTCCTTGTCTGGTTTGGCTTAAGTTTATAAATTTATAATGAGATGGTAACATAGTTTGTGTTAAGAGATAATGGAGTGTAGTTTCTTCCAATATATTTAACATAATGCAGGTTTATTACGATATTGTCCTAATATACATACATTATGTACTATTAACGTCTAAATATCGACATTAAACATACATAAAAATCATATCATAAACTTAAAATTTATTTAGAAAAGGGGATAAATGGCAATATCTTTTATAATAAAATTTTCAAGAACACCTTATTTAAGGTGTTTGTTGTTGTTTTAATATACAACATATTTTATGTATGTTAATTGTCGTTTTTCAGTGTGTTTTGTATATAATGTATGTTTAATAAATAGTTAGTCTATAAACAAGGGTTTTGAGTGGAAAAGAATGAAGTAATAAAACTTACAAGGTTAAGGTTTTTATCTAATTTTATAAACTTTATAACTATGCCAATAGTTTTTATTTTGCCAATTTTGTTAATAACAAAAATTTTTAATATTGAAGAAGTCAGTATACACTTAACAAGTTTACCTGCTTTAATTGCAATTTTATTACACGCAGCATTAATACATATACTATATTTTGGTATATTTGTAAAACTTACAAACGGTTATACTATTGGTGGATTAATTACTGGAATTAAAATCATTTCACTAGATGGTAAACCCCTTACAATTATAGGTTGTGCAAAAAGATTTTTAAGTGCATGGAATAGCAATATATATTATACTGGATATATTTATACAAAAATAAATTCAATCGGACAATTTTATTATGATGAAAAATACAATACTACTATTGTAAAAAGAGGAAATAAAATTCCAAATACTGATAGTATTAAGTATTATGAGCATAATTTTGCTAAAGAATTTTTTATAGGCTTTTTTGTTATATTTTTTACTTTAATGGTATTATCATCAATATTTAACTAAAAAAGACTAACAAAACCTTGGAAAGAAAAACAAGGGTATACTGCGGTTAATTTAAACTTTTTAGAACAAAAAAGCTAAAATTAAAATTGAAATAATCAAGTCATATCATTCCCTTGTTTTTCAAGTCCAACGTTAACTACAGTAGGAAATTTAAATGACAAATACTTTAACATTAGAACAAAATACAGATGATAAAACATGGTACCCTAATAGAATCAATCAATTAGAAGATCATTTATTGTGTCTTATTTCTAAAAATTTATATTTTACAAAAGAAAAAGCAAAAGGAATAAGAAAAAATATTTCTTATTCTTTACAATATATAGAATTTTTGTATAGAGTCATAAATGATATAAAAATGTCTAGTGTAATTCATAAACAGAATATGAAATCTTTTTTAATACATGGTACAGCAGTTATTGAAGCTATTGCAAATTTTGTGGTAATTAGTCAAGGACATGGGAAAACAACAATTTGGAAAAGCATAACAAAAAATCATTCTAATGAATATAATCTTAACTCAGTGACCTATAAAAATGAAGTAGAGATATTTGAAAAATTAGAATCAAAGGTATCAACAAGCATGACTTTTGATACATTAATCAAAAAAGTTGAAAGTAAAAAACTTTTTGGAAATAGTTTTCCAATATATTCGAAAATAAAACCTCTAAGGCAATTAAGAAATAAAATCCATATTCATGACTCTGAAAATTCAGGCGATACAGATTGGTATAATTTCAACAAGAAAGAATATGAGTTAATAAAGGAAGTTTTATTTGAAATATTAAGATCTGATTTATTTAATAATAATGAATTTGAAGGTTTTAAGTTTTTAAATGAATGAAGTTAACAAAACTTTGGAGACAAATATTTGACCCTACGGCTCAAATATTTCTCAACTTAAACGTTAGCTGACAATGCAAACAATTCTAAAGGAAGTTACTTATGAGTGTAAAAAGAGATAAAAAGAAAAAAGCTGAGAAAAAGATACAAAATAATTTAAAAAACAATCAAACAAAAGAACTTACTCAAATTGAAATACAAAATGGTCTTAAAAAACTTTTTGACCCACTAAAATTAATTGCACCAAAAACTATCAATCATGATATAAAAACCTTTTGTAAAACTATTAGTGATTTTGATCCTTTTTTTATTCATATAGAACCAGAGCCTTGGTGTCGCCAATCTTGCTGTGACTTAAACATTCAAGAATATATTAAACTAAATGGTGGACAAATAGTTTGTGGATATAAAATTTGGTATAACAAGCCAAGCTACATGGAAGCAGAAAGACATGCAGTATGGTTTAGTGATGGAATTTATAAGGATATTTCATTCAATGCGGATGGAGAAGAAGATATTTTATTTGTTCCTGATGTTATTGAAAAACAAAATACTTTAGAAGAAAATAAAAGCAGAATTCGTTGGGGAAAAGATTCAAAAACAAAGCAATTAATTAAGGCACAAAATAATTTTGAAAAAATAATGCCAATGCAACAAATGAGCAATGAAGAATCATGGAATACTATGTTAACTTATGAACAATGGCAAAATGGACAAAGAATGTCAAATATACAAATATCAAACAGCTAACAAAACATTGGAGAGAAATAAGTTACCCTAGCGGGAACTTATTTCTCAACTCAACCGTTAAACACACAAAGGCAAAGTCTGAATGAAATTTGAATTAAGAGCAAATGCAAAATATTTTACAGATAAAGAACTACTTGAAGATTTAAAGAGAGTAGCTAGTTCGTTGAAGAAAGAAAAAATTACACAATCAGACTATGAACAATATGGCAATTTTAGTAAAAGTACATTTCATAATAGATTTGGTTCTTGGAATAAAGCTTTAGAAGCAGCTGGATTAATAGTATCAGTTGAACAGAATATATCTGATGAAAAACTATTTGAAAATCTTGAAATTATTTGGCGTACTCTTGGAAGACAACCAAAATATAGTGAAATAACAAAGCCTTTATCTCAATATTCTACCAAACCTTATGATTCGAGATTCGGAGGTTGGATGAATGCCTGTAAAGCTTTTATTGAATATAAAGAAAATGATATTGAATTTGTCAAATTGATACAAGAAAAACCTAAAAAGACAAGATACATAAATGAAAAAGTCAGATTAAAAATTCTTAAAAGAGATAATTATAGATGTGTAAAATGTGGCAGAAGCCCTGCCACTCATCTCGGAATTGCTTTACATATTGACCATATCAAACCATTTTCAAAAGGGGGAGACAATAGTGAAGAAAATTTGCAAACTCTCTGTGATAAATGTAATTTAGGAAAAGGGAATGACGAAAGTGTTTAACAAATCAGTGGAGCCAATAAATTCCCCTACGGGCAATTCATCGGCTCATTTTAAACGTTATGCTCTAAAAGGTATGAATATGAAAATATATTTCTTTGCTGTGTTGCTCTCAATCTTTATGGCAAGCGGTCTATTTGCTGATCAATCAGAAACCATCGTTAAACTTGAAACCAAGACAGGGACACTGGAAGGCTCTCTTATTGTTCCCAATGAAAAGAGACCAGTGCCAGTCGCGTTGATTATTTCCGGATCGGGGCCGACAGACAGAGACGGCAACAATCCTGCAATGATCAATAATTCCTTAAAAATGCTGGCAGAGGCTTTGTCAAAAAACGGCATTGCAACATTGAGGTATGACAAAAGAGGAATCGGGAAAAGTCAGAAAGCCGGTAAAAAAGAAGATGAATTGCGATTCGAGCATTACATTTCAGATGCGAAAGCTTGGGCTGAATTAGTCAAGAATGATAAGAGGTTTAATGGGGTAATCATAATCGGACACAGTGAAGGATCATTAATCGGGATGATTGCAGCTCAAGAGAACGGCATTGATAAATTCATCTCAATTGCAGGCCCAGGCCTTTCGGCTGATAAAACCCTAATGGAACAGCTCAAATCGCAACCACCTGAGGTCTTGAATATCGCATTGCCAATTATTGATAAACTCAGACAAGGGGAAACAGTTAATGACGTTAATCCGCTATTGTATTCTTTGTTCAGACCCAGTGTTCAGCCATACTTGATCTCTTGGTTTAAATATGACCCAGCCAAAGAATTAGCCAAGTTGAGAATTCCTGTGTTAATCATCCAAGGGACGACAGATATTCAGGTAAGAGAAGAAGATGCCAAGATACTTTCTGAAGCTAATCCGAAAGCAAAAATCAAGATTATCAAAGGAATGAATCACATCTTCAAAGAAGCTGGTTTGGATCGAATGAAAAATATCGAAACTTATAATCAACCAGAATTGCAGATAAAGCAGGAACTGGTCGAAGTAATCACTGATTTTGTCAAAAAAGAAAAAAGCAAACATAACAAGGCAAATTACACCCCAGAGCTTGAATCTCCACTTTAATGTCCTCTAACAAATAGGAAAACATATATACAAATAAGAATGATAAAATCATCAAAAGATTAAAAATATCTCTCTTGAAAAGCTAAAGCTTTCCGCTTCTTCACTTTTGTGTGGACAAAAGTAAAACAAAAACCACCAACGGTTTCAAAGCCCTTTGGGGTTCCCTCACTTAATAAAAGATAGTTTGAATACTAGAGATATTACCACATCTGCAGACGCCAGAGTATTTTGAATTATTTATGGTAACAAGTGAGGACTGTTTGAGCGTTAAAAAATGACCTTAACGGTCATTTTAGCGAGTTCCGCAACGCAATAAATAATTTAAAATACGGAGGGAAGCTTTGCCGTCGAAGCCCGTGGTTGCTTTCTTTGTTACTTTCTTTTCAACAAAAGAAAGTAAGAGCGGAAACCCTTGCAGTTTTCAAGAGAGGCATTATATTCTTTTGAGTTTCAACCTCAATGAATTTAACACCACCGTAACCGAAGAAAAACTCATGGCAATGCCTGCATACATAGGTGTGAGCATTATACCAAAGAGTGGGAAAAACAATCCCGCAGCCAATGGAATACCCGCAGCATTATAAACAAATGCCCAAAAGAGATTTTGTTTGATAATCTTCATTGACTCAAAAGAGAGATTGATGCTTTTTAACACGGCGTTAATGTCGTTATTAATTAAAATAATATCCCCTGCATCTTTGGTAATGTCCGAACCCGAATTCAGCGTAATACCAATGTCCGCTTGTTTAATCGAGGGCGAATCATTCACTCCATCACCCACAAACATCACTTTTGCCTCTTTTTGTAGTTCCATAATCACTTTATATTTCTCATCAGGCAACACTTGCGCATATACTTTTTCAATGTTCAACTCTTTTGCAACATGGTTGGCAGTACTTTGATTATCCCCCGTTAATAAAATAGGGGTAATGTTTTTGGCTTTTAAATTTTCAATTAACGCTTTCGCCCCTTTTTTAATCGTATCTTCCAAAGTAAAAACAGCCACACATTTTTTATTCAGTGAAGCTAAAATAACACCTGCACCCTCTTTTAACGCCTTGTGATAAAACTCCATATGGGTATCATCAATTTCTACCTCCTCTTTTTGTAACAAACTCAATGAACCAATGAGCAGTTTTTTATCTTCAAATATCGCACTGATTCCTTGCCCCGCAATAATATTAATGTCGTTGAACTCTTTATTGCACGTGATGTTTTTACGTTTCGCAAAATTGACCACCGCTTTTGAAATGGGGTGTTCACTTTGCATTTCAAGAGAAGCCAACATATTTAAGTGCTGTTCTTCATACAAAGCCTCTTTTACGCTGATAATGCCTGTGGTCAGAGTGCCTGTTTTGTCAAAAACAGCATATTTAATATCTTTAATAAACTCCAGTATTTCGGGGTTTTTGATTAAAATTCCCTCATGGGCTCCTTTTCCTACTGCACTGACTATGGCAATAGGTGTTGCAAGACCCAAAGCACAAGGGCACGAAATAATCAACACAGAAATAGAAGCCAAAATAGCACCCAAGGCATCGCCCACAATAAAAAACCAGACCAAAAAAGTTAGAGCAGAAATGCCTATGACTGTTGGCACAAAAATATTGGCAACCTTATCTGCAAATCGACTGATAGGGAGTTTTTTACTTTGTGCGGTGCTTAAGAGTGCCACAATTTTTGCCAGTGTGGTATCTTTGGACTCTTTTAACACTTTCACTTCAATTACCCCTGAGGTATTAAGTGTTCCAGCAATGACCTCATCACCAAGCGTTTTATACACAGGCATCGACTCCCCCGTAATCATGGAGGTGTCAATGTCAGCACCTCCTTTGGTAATAACGGCATCGGTTGAAATCTTTTCGCCCGTTTTAATGAGCACTTTATCCCCTATTGTTAACTGTGTGGCTAAAATGGTTTTCAAACTTCCATCTTCCAAAATCAGCGTGGCATTTAAAGGAGCTAAGTCCATGAGTTTTTTCAAAAAGTCTGTGGCTTTGCCTTTTGAACGCTCTTCAAGCAAACGCCCTAAAAGTATGAACGTAATAATTACCACCGCTCCATCAAAATAGACAAAACGTAAATTTTCAGGAAAAAGTGAAGGGAAAAAGACCACAAATACCGAATAAAAGTACGCTGCACTTGTACCTAAAGCCACTAAGACATTCATGTCGTAGTTTCTGTTTTTAAGGGCTTTATAGGCTAAAGTATAAAATCGAGCACCCGCATAAAACTGCACAACAGACGCCAAAGCAAACATAAGGTACTGGTTAGTTTGCATATTGTCTAAAGGGGAAAACATAAAGTAAAACATCAACACCGCAATGCCAGCACTTAAGATAAAGACCCGTTTTAAGGCTTCATAGGCTTTGAGTTTACTCTCTTCTAATGCTTTTAAATCCTCTTCTACGCCATAGCCCAGTTTTTCAATTTTTGCAATCAAATCCTCTTTTTTCAGAAGTTGATTATCAATATAAAATTCCCCTTCATTTGAAGCAAAACTCACTTTTGAAGACTCTAAGCCTTTGAGTTTCCCCACAACACGTTCAATTCCATTGGAACAATTCACACATGTCATGCCCGAAATATTGAGTTTGATTTTCTCTTTTGACATTCTTACTCCTTAATGCTTTGCAGTGCAAGTTTGAGTAAGGCTTTTATCTGTTCATTTTTAATATAATAAAACGACATTTTTTTATCTTTTGTAAACTCCACAATGCCATATTTTCTTAAAATCCGCAGTTGATGTGAAACGTGCGATTGGGGAAGTTGCAGTAAATTTACCATCTCACCTACACAAATTTCATACTCCAACAAGGCAAATAAAATCTTAACGCGAATGGGGTCAGCTAAGGCTTTAAAGATATTGGTTAAAAGTTGCAATTGCAGTTGGCTGGGCAATGTTTTTTCAATATCAACAATGTAGCTGATATCTTCACAGCAAGAGCGAATGAGTGGTTTTGAATTGCTCATGTTACTCTTCTATGACATCAAACCCAATAGCGCCCATCTCTTCTTTAAAAATCACCTCTTGTTCCTCGTTTTTGATTTCAACGGTAACCTCTTTTGGGTTGGTTTCCAAATTAACCTCAATGACTCCAAAGTCATCTTCAAGTGTGGCTTTAATCAAGTTTGCACAGTTTTTGCAAGAGATATTTTTCGCTTTAAATGTTTTTTTCATTATTTCACCAATTCATATGTTATTTTTATCATATGAAGATTTTATCATATGAATTGAAGTTTGTCAATAAAGAATTATTGGTAAGTGTACAAATGTTCGTACAAAAAGAGATATTGTCGAAGCTCTTTTAAGTTTTGTTTACTCAAGCCCTCTTCTATCCAGTTTTTAATCTCTTGGGGTATTTCCAAAGGTTTTAAAAGTTCGGTGCGTTTCTCTTGTGAAATTTTCCCATGTTCGCACAACAAATTGATGTGCGATAAAATGGTACTCACCCCCAAATCGCGAATCATGGCAATATCTTCTACACTCTTTGCCTCTTTTAACAGTTCAAAAGTATCCAAATAGGTTTTGGTGAGTTTTTTTAAGGGGGCTTGTGTTTCAAGTTGCTCTTTAAACTCCTCTTTGATTTCCAAACACAGTGTTAAAAAAGCTTCGCCATACTTTTCAAACTTCACTTCCCCTACCCCGTTTATCTCCAACATTTCTTCTTTGTTTGTTGGCAGTTTTGAAGCGAGTTCTTTTAAACTCTTATCGCCAAATATGACATAGGCTGGCACTTCATGACTTAAAGCTATCTCTTTACGCAAATTTCTAAAGCGTTCAAATATCGCTTCATCGAAGCTTTGTTCGACCTCTTCTTGTGCAAGGTTTTGTTCGGTGTGAAATTTGTCCCTATCAAGGAAAACTTTTTGATGACCTTTTAAAATATCAAAGCCCAATTGGCTGAGTTTCAACGCTCGAAATTCGCCCAAAGAGACTGCTTCTATGTCAATGAGTTTATCAGCAATGGCAACCCATTGGTTCTTTGAAACCTCACTTCCCAAGCCATACACACTTAACTTCTCGTGCTCAAACTCTAAGACTTTTTGGTTTTTAGAACCTCTTAAAATATCAATCACATGATTGATACCAAAACGCTGTCCGCTTCGGTAAACCGCACTTAAAAACTTTTGCGCTTCAATGCTGATGTCAAGTAACTCCACCTCACCTTTGGTACAGTTATCGCACAAAGTGTTACACTCATCAATGGCATCTTCAAAATAGGCAGCTATAAGTTTGTGTCGGCAATGATTGCTCACACAGTATCGGTACATCGCTTCGAGTTTTTCCAAAGCAGTGGTTTTATAGGCACTGTCAAGTGCTTCATCGATTTGTATTTTTCGTTTGATTTCATCGTTTTTTGAATAGAGCATATAGACATACGACAAGTCGCCATCTCGCCCTGCACGACCAATTTCTTGGTAGTAGTTTTCCAATGTTTTAGGCAAAGAGGTATGAATAACAAAGCGTATGTTTGATTTGTCAATACCCATTCCAAAAGCGATGGTGGCTACAACCACATCAATTTTTTCATAAACAAAATCATCAAACACCGCGTTTTTAACTTCGGTGCTTAATCCCGCATGATACGCTTTTGAACTGTAGCCATTCTCTTGCAAAAACAAAGCCGTGCTTTCGGCCTCTTTTCGTGTAAAGGTATAGATAATTCCACATAAGCCTTTGTGAGTTTTTAAAAAGTTTAAAATCTGTTTTTTACCATTAGCAATTCGAGGCTCACAAGAGATATGCAAATTATCGCGAATGGTTTTGGCTCTGAAATGTTTGGCTTGGTTCAAGTTCAAACTTTCCGCAATATCGGCTTCAACTTTTTTGGTTGCTGTTGCAGTAAACGCAGCAATGGAAGTAGTAGGAAAAAACTGTTTGAGTCGATTTAAGTTTCGATACTCGGCTCTAAATTCATGCCCCCAAGCTGAAACACAATGCGCTTCATCTATAACAAAATAGTTGATATTAATGCGTTGTAAGACACTTACAAAATCATTGGAACTGAAACGCTCAGGTGCCACATAAATGAATTTATACTCCCCTTGCAAAAGCTTTTGCATGGTCAAAGCATTTTCATCGTTACTCGTAGCTGAACTGATCATTGCTGCAGCTATATCCAAATCATTCAACGCTTTAATTTGATCTTGCATGAGAGCAATCAAAGGAGAGATAACAACCGTCGTCCCCTCCATAAGAAGAGTTGGGAGTTGATAACAAAGCGATTTTCCCCCACCTGTGGGTAAAATGGTCAGAACGTCTTCATGGTTCAAAATGGCATCCACCACCTCTTCTTGAAAACTGCGAAACGCTTTGTGTCCGAAAATATCTTTTAGTATTTCATATTTTGTATTCATAATGTGATGGTAGCATAGTTAGTGTTAGGGGTGCATGAAAATGTTATACGTTTAATTATTTTAAGATATTTTATATAGAGTATATGTTTAATAAAAAAGAGTGAAGAGATCACTCTTTTTTATAAATTTGGCAATCTTTTTTTTCAAAGAAAGTATAAGCATAAAGCTCACTCTTTCAAGAAAATTTTTATTTAATTCTATTCCAAAATGTCATATTTACACTTGTTTCATCAATAAGTTCTATATATTTTAAAGCCAAGTCATTTTCCATCCATTTAGCGCAAATTTCTTGTGCTTTTTCTTGTGTAGTTGCAAAAGCAACATCTGCATAAATATTATCTTTCCCTTTTAAAGTACAGTGTCCTAAGAACCCCTCTTCTTTTTGTAAAAATTGCTTATCAACTTCAAAGATAAGTTCAAGCATTTGCTCTTCACTAACTCCATCTTTGAGTTTAAATGTTGCAAACTCCATCCCTGTAAAGCTTCCAATGTTTTTTAATTGTGTCATAGGTGACTCCTTTTAATATATTAAGATATTTCTATCTCTTTATATTTAGACACATGTAAAAATATTGTGTGACACTATAATTCAAATATTTCTTTTATTTTTTTATCTTTTAATAAGTTTTTTGCAAATGTTTTAATATCACTTTCACAAAAAGGATGTTCTTGATATAAGTTTTTATATAATTTTTCCATAGTAGTATCAAGAGCATCTGATTTTATTTTTAGAGTATCTTTAATCGTTCTTTGAAGAGTTTTTGAGAACTGGATATTATCTGGATTTACATAACCTTTTTCAATCAAGGCTTTTGTTTTTTGCTCACACTTACAGCTATTTTGTTTGTTTACTAAGGAACAATGATTGTTCATAAAACTGTACAAATCATTTCTTGCGCGAGACAACTTTTTTCTAAAGTTTTCCTTTGTTATATCAAATATTTCACTTGCAATATGACTATCTATCTCAAAAATATCTCCAATAATTAAAATTGCTCTTTGCTCAGGATTTAGACATAAAAGCATCCCCATCATGCAACCAACTTTTGCTTCATCAATCAAAAGTTTTTTAAATGGTTCTTCATACTCATCTGTTAACAAATTATTTTCTAAGTCATCCATTGTATTTACAAAATTTACAAAGCTTAATTGCGTGTATTTTCTTTTTTGATTTAAAAATGTGTTTATCATAATACGATAAGCCCAAGTTTTAAACTCAGATTTTTCTTCAAAACTATCAATATTTTCAATAATCTTTATCCAAACATCATTTGTCAAATCTTGAGCATCTTCTTTATAATAAACTAACCTAAGTGCTAAATTATATAAATATGCTTGGTATTTTTCTATAAACTCTTTTGTAATCACTTTTTATCTTTTCTATAATATATGTTTGTTAGTTATACAATCAACAACTTGCTCTTTAAAATTTCTAAAGTGTTCATTGAATTTCAATTGCTAAATAAGTTTTAAGAAAAAACTATTTAACATATTTTGATTTTCTTTTGTTAGTTTTGAAAAGAACTTCTTATCAATTTTTTCCACAGTTTTTACTGCTCTTATTGCTAAATCTATCCCCTCTTTTGTAAGAACAATTGTCTTAGCTCTAGTATCATTTAAATTTTCAGTTCTTATTACAAACTTATTTGTAGCCAAACTTTTTAAATTTTTAGATACCGTCATTTTATCTAGTTTCGTATGTTCAATTATAGTGGTTTGAGTAACCTCAATATCTTTTTCTTTGAACCAAAGTAATGATGCCAATATTACAAAACCAGAATGACTCAACTCTATTTCATCAAGTGCAGTTTTAATCTCTCTTTGCCAAAGAGTAGTCACTTGCCAAAGTAAAAAACCAGAACTTTGTTCAGCTGTTTTTACTTCAAAACTACTATTAATCATTTTTTGCCAATCCTATTAAACTCATCATATCATCTTCTAATTTATCAACAATCTTTTTTCCAACTATTCTCTCCCATAAAAAAGAAAGAGCTCCTTCTATCTCCACACTAGCACTTATTTCTAACTTATCATCTTTTTCAATCATCTCATGAATCCCATATATTTTTGCAAAAGGTAAAGATGTTACATCTGTAAAACTTTTATTTTTTTCTATTTTAAATATTTGTATTTTAACTTTTTTATTGTTTTTTAGAAATAAAACAAAATGATTTCCTTCTTTAAACTCTCCATGAAGTTCTGCTGAAATGATTCCATGATTAAATTTATGCCAATTATTTATATCAGACCAAATATTAAAAATTTTATCTTTAGATATTCCTTCTACTATTTTTGTAACTTTCCCAAGTACTTTCATAATATTCCTTTTAGTAAACTAATATATTATATGTAAGTTTACTAATTGAAGCCTTAATGTTTCATTAATAAAAAAGGGCATTTACATTTTTGATTGTCTTTTGTTTTAACTTTTACTTACTCTAATTAGTATTAAGACAGTACATGAGAACTAACAACCGAAGGGATTTCTTTCTACATCTGCAGGAGCCGAATGTTTATTTTTCATTTCGGAAAAAGCTGAGGACTGTTTGAATAAAAAAGAGTGATAAACTCACTCTTTTTTGTGAGTTCCGCAAGCTAGATGCTGAAGCGAAGCGACTAAATTCTGGAACAGATAAATTAAAAATAATAAGTGAGGGAAGCTTTGCCTCCGAAGCCGTAGTTGTTTTTGCTTACTTTTCGTCAACACAAAAGTAAGAAAGCGAAGAAGTTTACCTCTTCAAGAGAGATATTCCTAAATGTTTTACTACACCAAAGGAATATAAATCTCAGTTCTAAGATTTTCAGGTTTTGTTCTTCTTGGGTCTTTATTCAAATACTTTTCAATAATTGGCAAATCCCTTATCTTAACTCCACTTTCCACAATCCAATTGACTACTCCATCATAAGTATTGATTAGTTCTGTATATGCACCTTTGTGTAAAAACTGTGCATATTTACCACCATCTATTATTTTACTTTGTATCTCACCCTCTGGTTTTACTGTTTTATCATCCCATGAAATACACGCATCATATCTTAGCTTTTCTACCTCTGTTACATGTGGATTATCATGCCCTATTCCAAACATCATGGCATCATCGCCCATTAAGTTTTTATTGTATTTCATTCTATGTTCATAAGCAAAAGGCATAAGTACTTCCCAAGCTTCTTGGGCTGCTTTTTGATACTCACCTGTTTTTCTCACATACAAAATCTCTATATCTTCAAGCTCTACTATTTTTGGTTCTAACATCTTATTTCCTCTTTTTAATTTTGCATTTTTTGCAAACTCTTTGGGAGTTACTCCAAAATGCTTTTTAAAAGCTTTTGAAAAAGAGGCATTGGTTTCATAACCACTGTTCATGGCTATTTGAGTGATTTTCTGATTTGTTTTAAACTGTAAAGTAGTACTTTGAAGTCTCACTCTTCTGATATAATCAACCATACTCTCACCCACAATTGATTTAAAAATACGGTGAAAATGGTATTTAGAAAAACTGGCAATCTTTGATAGTTCATCAAGGGTTAAATCACTGTTATAATTTTGCTCAATATATAAAATTACTCTACATACACTTTGAACATAATCATCTTTTGTACTCTTACTCATTTGCTCTCTTTCAAACTCTTTTGTGTGTAAATTGTATTAAGATTTAGAAATTAAAACTACTCCAAGATTGCTATTATTGAAGAGTCATTTAAAAACAGAAGTGAAAAAAAAGGTGCGTTTTTACGCACCTTTTAGGGTAAGAATTATTTTTTTCTCATTTGATTGGCAAGAAATTCATCTTTGCTGATAACACCATCATTGTTGGTATCAATATCTGCAAATGCGGGTTGATTGCCTGCATTTTTCATCATTTTACCTTGTGAAGCTTTTTGTTCCATTCGTGTTGCTCTGGCATGGTCTAACTCAGCAGGAGTAATTGACCCATCGTTATTGGCATCAAAGCTTTCAAATGTTGGCATGTTAGCTCGTTGACCCATGCCTTGCTGACCCATTCCTTTTCCCATGCCTTGTCCCATACCTTTGCCCATATTGGCTTTGTTTTTCATCATTTGTGCATTTTGCCCTCGAAGCAGCTCTATTTCTGAGAGTTTTCCATCGCTATTGGTATCAAAAACAGTAAAATCGGGTGCATTTCCAGCATTTCGCATTGGCATTCCAGCATTGGCTTTCTCTTCCATACGTTTTGCTCTTACGTCATAAAACTCTTTTTCAGTGACAAATCCATCGTTATTACTGTCATATATTGAGAATGAAATCGGTCCTCGACTCGGTAAATCTTGCGCCATAACAGAACTTGTAATAACCGATAAAGATCCAGCAACTAAGAAACCTAATTTGATTGTTTTAAATAAATTTTTCATCATTTCTTCCTCTTCTTAAGATAACTAATTATACTCTTAATTCTGAGAATAATCTAGCCTCAAGAGTAGAATTTGATTATTTGTCTTAAAAATATGATAATTTATTTCACAATCAAAAAATTGACTTGCATTAATTTTTATTTATACTATAATTCCCATTCAAAAAAAAATTAATCATAAAAAGGTCACAATTTATGGAGTTTGGTATTGATATATTTTTAATTCTTTTTACCGTTGCATTTGTAGCAGGATTGGTTGATACTATTGCAGGTGGCGGTGGATTATTGACCATTCCTGCACTGTTATATACAGGATTACCACCTGCGGTGGCATTGGCGACCAATAAACTTCAAAGCACGTTTGGTTCGGGTACGGCAGCTGCCTATTTTATTAAAAAAAAGATGGTTGATATTAATAAAATGAAGCTGATGATTCTGTGCACATTTATGGGTGCATTTGCTGGAGGGTTTGCCCTTTTACAAATTGATGCGTCCATTTTAAAAGAAGTCATTCCTATTTTATTGGTCATCATTGGTTTTTACTTTTTACTCTCTCCCAACATTGGAGCACTTGACAAAGAAAAACGTATTACCATTGTGGGCTTCAGTTTTACACTGGCTTTAGGTGTAGGGTTTTACGATGGTTTTTTTGGACCAGGAACGGGCTCATTTTTTGCCATTGGTTTTGTTGCACTCTTGGGATTTAATTTAACCAAAGCCACGGCACATGCAAAAATATTAAACTTTATCAGCAACATATCTTCCCTGTGTTTTTTTATGTTTTTTGGGAAAATTTACTGGAGTATCGGATTGTGCATGGGTGCAGGACAAATGTGTGGTGCACTCATTGGAGCACGACTCGTACTCAAAAATGGACAAAAAATCATTCGTCCAATTATTGTCATTATCAGCTTTGCAATGTCGATTAAATTGTTGGTGTCTTAAGGGTTGTTCTCTTCTTTTGCCCAAATACCTGCAAGAATAGAGCCCGAAATATTGTGCCAAATACTGAATATGGCTCCAGGAAGTGCGCTTAAGGGTGTAAAATATTTCATGGCTAAAACCACCGCTAAACCTGAGTTTTGCATCCCTACTTCTATGGCAACGGTTTTGCATACAGTTTTATCGTAACCAAACAGTTTGGCAACAAAGTAGCCTGCCATTAATCCTAAAAGATTATGAACTGCAATAGCTAACATCAAAGACAAAGCAATCGTAGAGATTTTACTCTCATTGATACCTATAATAATCCCTATTATAAATACAATAGAAATAATAGATAACAATGCAAAAATATCATGTCGTTTTTCAATATATTTGTTAAAAAAATGATTTAAAACAAGCCCAATAACCACAGGTATAAAAACTATTTTTAAAATACTAAGTAGCATACTAAGAGCGGGTACGGGCACGGTTTGTCCCACATAAAAAAGGGTTAGATATGGGGTGATAATTATTGATAAAAGCGTAGAAACAATGGTCATGGTAATAGAGAGTGCCACATCGGCTTTGGCTAAAAAAGCGATGACATTAGAAGCCGTTCCACCTGAAACTGCTCCTACAAGTACCATTCCCACAAGTAATTCATCGGATAAGTTAAAGATTTTTGAAACCACATAAGCAAACAACGGCATGCACAAAAATTGTAACACCACTGTCAAAGCGATGATTTTAGGTCGTTTTAACACCCTTTTAAAATCATCAACTTTAAGTGTAATTCCCATACAAAACATGATAAGAATTAAAAGTGGAATAATCCAAGATTTAAAACCAACTACCAAACTTGGCTGTAAATATGCAAGCAGAGAAAACAAAACTGCCCATAAAGGAAATAAAATAGAAATCTTTTTTATCATCATCATTGTTCCAATATTTTTTCTTATTTTACAAAAATAGGTTTAAATATCAAGGGCAAAACCATTGAGTAATGACTAATTTTTAAAAATATACCTTGGATAAAAAATCCTAATAAAAAGTAAAATACCAAAAACATACAGTGCATTTGAGACATTAAATTGAACAGGCGTAATCAAAACAATTATCAAAGTAAACACTAAACTTATACCAAACCAAACGCCAATTAGTCCTACAAATATTCCAATTATTCGCAGTAGTGTTCCAGTGTGATTGCTCATTTTAACTCCTTGATAATTGCTTGAACTTGTCGTCTGTGAATAAACGTGTGCATAAACATAAAACATGACCAATCAAAATTATTAAAATTGACAAACCATGGATGTTTTTTTGTTTTTTCAGAGGAATTTTTTTTATGATTTTTAATATACTCTTCATAAGTTTTCATAAAATCAAAAAACTTTTTAGCCTCATCTTTTCCATTATCTTTTGGTTTTACAGCTTCAATTGTAATCTCTTTGGGAAACTCTTTTTCATTTGATAGGGTATCAATCACAGCCATAACAGCACTGCCTGCAATTCTTAAATGCTCCAATGTCATATTGATAGAATAATCCCTACTGTGATCTTCAATAGCAAAAGCTCTTTTTATTACTACTCTTTTTTGTAGAGTCTCTTCATCAAAACCTTTAATTAACTCTTCAATTATCTTAACTTCTCGTTTAATCATAAACAGTGCAATATTCCATGTAAATAAAATTCTAACAGAGGGAACTAAAACTCTCTTTATGAACAAACGTTCTAACTGTGGTAAACCAGCTCCTGCAACACCTTGACTCATATTAACTCCTTTATCTATTTACAATATTAGAGTAATTACTCTAATATTTAGATTAAAAGCTCTATTATGTTAGAATAAATTATGAAAAAAATAAAAATTGATACAATTACAAAAATTACAAACAGTGCAAAAAAACTTTTTAATGAACAAGAAACCTTAAGTGTTACCACCAATCATATAGCAAAAGAAGCTGGTATTTCCCCTGGCAATCTTTATTATCATTTTAAAAACAAAGAAGAAATAATCCTATACTTATATAAAAATCTTTCACATAACTTTGAGGCACTAAACACTTTTGAAACCATTCCATTAAGTAAAAACCCCATCCAAGGCCTACACAAAATGTTTGAATCTTATGGTGAGATATTTTATGAATACCGTTTTTTATTAAGAGATGCTATGGTTTTAATGGCACTGTATCCAAGTTTTAAAGAAGCTTTTTCAAAAAATCAAGATAAAAGAATCGTTCAAATTGAAGCCCTTTTACAGTTTTTGATAAAAGAAGATATTCTTGAGTTCTCAGATGAAGAAAACCTAAAAAAAAGAGCAAAACTGAATTGGTTTATTACCTCTTATTGGCAAGTATTTGCCTCTTCATCAGAAGAAGTCTCAAAAGACTCCATAAAAGAGGCAAAAGATATTTTCTTTGAGTTTATGATTTATCCTTTTTTGAGTGAAAAAGGGAAAAGAATGCTAAAAGAGATTAAAGAATAACTCTTTTAGCTTTTGCAAACACTTCATCCCAAAATTTCCTCAACACTCACAACCTCAGCGAATACACTTCCTAAAGCTGACATAAAAGCGTTATGTACTTCACTGGCTTTTACCTTTTTGCCTAAAAATTCCAAATCTTTTGTCGTACAAGCATCATGTACCAACGTGACATCAAATCCCATATCAAAAGCGGCACGAGTGGTTGAGTCCACGCACATGTGACTCATCATTCCGCAAATGACTAACTCTTTTATGTTCAGTTTTTCCAATTCATTTTCTAAAGAGGTTTCTAAAAAACTGTTGGGATAATTCTTTTGTATGATGATTTCATTTTCAAGAGGTTTTACATTTTCATGTATTTGTACACCTTTTGTATTTGGTAAGAAAAATGTTGCACCTTCTCTTATATTTGTATGCTTTACATGAAATACTGGCATACTGTGTTCTCTAAAATATTCTAATACCTTTTTTGCTTTTAGACTTGCTTCCATTGGATTGACCAACTCGCAAGCACCCCCTTCAAAATAGTCATTTTGAATATCTATAATAATCAATGCTTTGCTCATACTTACCCTTTATTTAAAAAATCTTGGATATTTTGTGCCACTTTTTCAATCAATCTTTTTCTTGCTTCAATTGAACCCCAACCTATGTGTGGCGTTAAAAGAAGTTGCGCTTTATTTTTAACTTTTAAGAGAGGATTTATACTCTCAATGGGCTCTTTGGAAACCACATCAATGCCACAATAAATCTCTTGTTCGTCGATGATTTTTGCCAAATCAAATTCATTGATAATGCCACCACGACCTAAGTTTAAAAGTATGGCACCTTTTTTCATTCTTTTCATATTGGCATAATGGAGTAAATCTTTGGTGCTCTCATTTAAAGGGCAATGTACACTGACAATGTCTGAAGTTTGCAGTAACTCATCAAGTTCAACACGTTTGTATCTATCGTTACTGTTTTTGCCACTGGTTGAATAATAGACCACGTCGCAATTAAAAGCTTGCGCTTTTTGTGCCAAGTTTGACCCAATATCGCCTAAACCAATTATTCCTACTCTTTTATTGTCCAGTTCAAAAAAGGGCTCATCAATATGGGTAAAAATAGCCGATTTTTCCCAATTTCCATTGTCTACATAGGCTTTATAATAATTGAGCTTTTGCACAAAATGAAAAATCATGGCAAAGGCCACTTGTACCACACTTGAACTGGAATACCCCGCCACATTTTTAACTTCAATGCCTTGACTTTTGGCATATTCTAAATCCACATTATTCATGCCCGTTGCACTGATACAAATGAGTTTTAAAGAGGAGTTGTCTATCTCATTTTTCCCAATCACCACTTTATTGGTGATGACAATATCGGCCTCTTTGACTCTTTGTTTGGTTTGTTCAGGTGAAGTAATATCGTAAGAGACAACTTCCCCTAAGGTATTAAAAATATCCACATCTATATCAAATCCCAAAGTGGCTCTATCTAAAATAACTATTTTCATTTCAACTCCTATTTTTATTCATTCATATTATTCCAAAAACTACATGTAATTTCATTTTTTTATCCAATAAGTAGTGTACAATTTAATGGCTACCTCGTGATATTGTCGAACAACAAATATCATTTTCTCAAATTTTATCGCTAAAGGTCATCACAATTAACATAATCAGTGATGAACATAATAGGATGGTTCCAATAATTTGTGACATGAAAACTCCTTATAAAAAATCACTGATACATCAACTTGACTAATCAGTCAATTAGAAGTATAACAAAGTCTTGACCAATTAGTCAATACTTTTTAAGATTTATTTTTTAAGAGAGTTTAAAAGAAGTTCTAACTGAGAGATACACATTTGAAAACAGTTTCCATCTTGCGATTTTTTTGCTGTTCCCAAACACCCTTCAATGGATGCTACTACGAACATTGAAAGTGCTTTGGTATCAGGATGTTCAATTTCATTTTTTGCCACGGCTTTATTTAAAACTTGTTCAATGATATTTTCAAATTTCAAATAGACAATCTCTAATGCCTCTTTAAAATCTTTATCAATGGGCGATAACTCTTGCATAAGATTGTTCAATTTACAACCACACGTAAAATCAAAACTGCTTCTGTTTTTAATTAATTTCATAAGTTCATCACAAATATTGACTTCACATTGCAATAACATTCCATATTTATTGACAATATACTCATTGACTCTTTCCGTAATTACTGCCAAAGCCAACTCTTTTTTTGATTTAAAAAAGTGGTACATACTTCCTTTATTCATGTTGGCTTCTTTTAAGATTTTGTCCACCGATGTTGCACTGTATCCATTGTGGTAAATGGTATCAAACGCTACATCTAAAAGCTTTTCTCTTGAAGGGTTCATGCATTAACTCCTTTTTTGTCCCGCTTTTGGAGGGGTGACATCTTTTTGTAAATCCACACTTAAATTATTAAAAAAGAGTTCTCCATAATCGGTTTGTCGGTTAATGATCTCATACGTTTGCACCAACGTGTTATTGTACTTTAACGCATCTTGTAAAATCTTTATGATTTTAACCGACTCTAAAAAATTTACATGGCTTGGAGCTTCAACGGGAGATGAGTAATATTTGTGCATACGCTCTACAAGTTTTTTGTTTCGTATTTCAATAAAAACTGACTCAATGGGTGATTTAAAAAAAAGAATTTTTTGTTTCACATTGATTGAGATATAGGTGGTTTCCATTCCATATATTTTTCTTGAAAAAGAGTCAAACAAAAAAAGTTTTTTATTGTAGTTATTGTTAAACAGTTCATATATCAGCTCTAAAATGGCAATTTTTTCCTCTTTGGTATAGAAGTTTCCAATACTGGCAAAACAGAAACTCAAAATAGACTTGATTGAGTACCACTCTGTTGTATCATAATCGTACCGCAGCATCTGTTCAATTCTGGCTTGTTTGAGCTCTTCTATCTCTTTACTGGTTTGACTTCTGTACACTTTTCGTACAGCAGAGTCTCTGTACATGGGTCCGGGGAATTGTGCTTGTATGACAAAACGTCGGTTTTGCTCCAACTCCATGATGTATTTTAATCGTCCAACATAGTCTTCGTCAATGATGCGAACCTCTTTTTGAGGTATTTGTGTAATGGACTTTAAAAAGTCTTCTCCATTGCACCCCTCTTCCCAAATATAATCGGGATATCTGAAAATTTTACAAATACTCTCTTTGACATCCAATGAGGGTTCAACGTCGCTTATTTGGTCAATCCAAGATGTTACCGTTCGTCTGTCTTTTTGTATCATTGAAGCAAATTTTGATATACTTAAATTGGATCGTTTGTAGATTTCAATAATCTTTTCTATGCTACTTTTATAAAACATTCTGCCCCTTTATGTAAATAAATGAACTTGAATTGTACCATAATTATACAGAAGTTCAAAATATGTACATAAAATCACTTTATGTAAAAAAAATGTATTTCTCTTTTCAATAACTATACAATGGCAATTCAATGCAATCATGTATAATGATTGTAGAAGAAATTTAATATAAGGACTATCATATGAGCGCAGGAAAAAGATTCAGAGACGCACTTAAAGAAGAAACACCATTACAAATTGTAGGAGCAGTAAACGCATACTCTGCATTACAAGCAACAAAAGTAGGATACAAAGCATTATATCTTTCAGGAGCTGGAGTTGCCAACTCTAGTTATGGTTTACCCGATTTAGGTATGACAATGTTAGAAGATGTTTGTATTGATATCAGAAGAATTACATCTATTACCGATGTTCCATTGTTAGTAGATGCCGATACAGGTTGGGGACACGCATTTAATATTGCAAGAACAGTTAAAGAGATGACAAAAGCAGGAGCTGCTGGAATTCATATTGAAGATCAAGTTGCAGCAAAAAGATGTGGACACAGACCAAACAAAGAACTTGTAACTACTGAAGAGATGTGTGATAGAATCAGAGCTGCAGTTGATGCAAAAACTGACCCTGAATTCGTAATTATGGCAAGAACAGATGCACACGCTTCTGAAGGTCAACAAGCAGCCATTGACAGAGCGAAAGCCTATGTTGAAGCGGGAGCAGATATGATTTTTGCTGAAGCAATTCATACATTAAAAGAGTACAAAGAGTTTACAGATGTAATCAAAGTTCCAGTATTGGCAAACATTACTGAATTTGGTGCAACACCAATGTTTACAACAGAAGAGTTAGGAAGCGTTGGAATTTCTATGGTTCTTTACCCATTGTCTGCATTCAGAGCAATGAACAAAGCGGCGTTAACTGTCTATAAAGATTTAAGAGAAAATGGTACACAATCAGGTACTTTAGATATTATGCAAACAAGAATGGAACTTTATGATATGTTAGGTTACCATGAGTATGAGCAAAAAATGGATGCATTATTTGCACAAAGTAAAGCAAAATAACAATAAAATAAAATTTAACTTATCTAAAAACAAGGAGAAAATATGGCTGGATTAGCAGGAGTAGTTGCAGGAGAATCTGCAATTTGTACATGCGGTTTAGGAAACGGTTTAAACTACAGAGGTTATGATATTGCAGACTTAGCTTTAAAAGCTGATTTTGAAGAAGTTGCTTATTTACTTTTAGTGGGTGAATTACCAACAAAAGCTCAAAAAGATGAGTTCCAAGCAAAAGTGATTGCAGGAAGAGATTTGCCACAAAATTTAAAAGATATTTTAAAATCAATTCCCGCATCAGCACACCCAATGGATGTGATGAGAACAGCCACATCTGCATTGGGATGTATGGAACCAGAAGCTGAAGATTTTTCTGATCAAATGGATAAAATCACAAGACTTTTAGGTGCTTTTCCATCGTTTTTAGTTTACTGGCATCACTGGCATGTAAACGGTAAAGAAGTGGAGTTAAAATCTGACGAAACTACAATTGCTGGGTACATTTGTGAAAGACTTAAATTGACAAAACCATTGGCAGTAGAAGTTAAAGCCATGAATGCAATGTTAACCCTGTATGCAGAGCATGAATTCAATGCTTCAACATTTGCAAACAGAATTACAGCTTCAACATTGTCTGACATTTACTCTTGTATGACAACTGGAATTGGTACGTTAAAAGGTCACTTACATGGTGGAGCAAATGAAGTTGCCATTAAATTTGTACTTGGTTTTGACAATGTAGAACACGCATTAAAATCAGTTGATGAATTGTTTGCTAAAAAAGAAAAAATCATGGGATTTGGTCACAGAGTTTACAGAAATGTTGATCCTAGATCACCAATTGGTTTTGAATTGGCAAACGAATTAAAAGAGTTACCAACTTCAGACCCTAAATTGTTTGATATTGCAAAAGCAATCAGAGACAAAGTTAAAGCGGAAAAAGGTTTACCTGATAATATTGACTTCTTTGGTGGATTAATTTATCACTATATGCAAATCGAAAGATTGTATTATACCCCATTGTTTATTATGTCAAGAGCTGCAGGATGGGCTGCACATGCATTTGAACAAAGAGCAAACAACAGAATTATCCGACCAGGATCTGAATATATTGGTGTTGAGCCAAGAGCTTTTGTTAACATTGAAGACAGAAAATAATTCTAAACTCCACAAAAAATAGTATTTAAGTTTGCCTCAAATTTTTTTGAGGCAAATGAAAAAGTGTGCCAGTTTTTACTGGTGATAAATAAAAAAAGGATGGGCAAATGCTCATCCTTTTAAATTGTAAAATGGATATAAAAAATGACTAATGATACATATCTTAAGAAATTAGAGGGTTTTGATACCAGCTATTATGATGTAAAAGCTGCGGTGGAGGATATAACACCTGGCGCTTTTGCAAAACTGAACTATACTTCAAGAGTATTGGCAGAAAACTTAATTCGAAAATGCCCAAGTGCAGATTTAAAAGATTCATTGATTCAATTAATTGAAAAAAGAACCGACAAAGATTTCCCTTGGTATCCTTCAAGAGTTATCTGCCACGATATTCTTGGACTTACAGCTTTTGTTGACCTTGCAGGTTTACGAGAAGCTGTTGCTAAAGAAGGGGGAGACCCACAAAAAGTTAATCCTGTTGTGCCTACTCAACTTATTGTTGACCACTCACTTGCAGTTGAGTGTGGTGGATTTGACCCCGATGCTTTCCAAAAAAACAGAGACATCGAAGACAGAAGAAACGCAGACAGATTCCACTTTATTAACTGGACGAAAGAAGCATTTAATAACGTAGATGTTATCCCTCCAGGAAATGGAATTATGCACCAAATCAACTTAGAGAAAATGTCTCCAGTTGTACATAATATTGATGGTATTGCATCTCCTGATACACTTGTTGGAACAGATTCACATACTCCTCATGTGGATGCATTGGGTGTTATTGCTGTGGGTGTGGGTGGATTAGAAGCTGAAAATGTAATGCTAGGAAATCCTTCATATATGAGAGTTCCTGAAATCATTGGTGTAAAAATCACTGGTGTACGAGCTGAAGGAATTACGGCAACGGATATTGCACTTTCAATGACTTCATTCTTAAGAGAAAACAATGTTATTTCTGCTTACTTAGAGTTCTTTGGACCTGGTATTAAATACCTTAACTTAGGAGATAGAGCAACGATTGCAAATATGACTCCTGAATATGGTGCAAGTGCGGGTATGTTTGCTATTGATGAACAAACGATTGCTTATTTAACAGTAACAGGCAGAGATGCTGCTCAAGTTAAACTTGTAGAAGCGTATGCAAAAGCAAATGGTTTATGGGCAGATTCATTTGAAAATGCTACATATGCCAGAACTATTGAATTTAATCTATCAAATGTTACAAGAAGTTTAGCGGGCCCTTCTAAACCACATAAATTGGTACCAACTTCAACTCTACACGCAGAAGGTATTACAAAAGAGTGGAAACAAGAGGGAGATAAAATCCCAGATGGGGGTATCTTAATTGCGGCGATTACATCTTGTACAAATACTTCAAACCCAAGAAACGTTATTGCAGCTGGTTTAGTGGCTAAAAAAGCCAATGAACTTGGTTTAACAAGAAAACCATGGGTTAAATCATCTTTGGCACCAGGTTCAAAAGTGGCTGAACTATACTTAAAAGAGTCAGGTCTTTTACCAGAATTAGAAAAATTGGGATTTGGTATTGTTGGTTTTGCATGTACTACATGTAATGGTATGAGTGGGGCTTTAGATCCAGCTATTCAAAAAGAGGTTGTAGATAATGATATTTACACTACGGCTGTATTATCAGGAAACAGAAACTTTGATGGAAGAATTCACCCCTATGTAAAAGAGGCATTCTTAGCTTCACCACCACTTGTAATTGCTTATGCATTAGCAGGAACTATTCGGTTTGATATTGAAAAAGATTCTTTAGGAACAGACAAAAATGGTAACCCTATTACATTAAAAGATTTATGGCCAACAGATGCCCAAATTGATGCAATTGAAAAATCAGCGGTTAAACCTGAAATGTTTGGTGAAATTTATGAGCCAATGTTTGCCAGAAATCCATTAGGTGATATTAAAGTTGATCCATTTTATAAATGGAATACTCAATCTACATATATCAATAAACCTCCTTATTGGGAAGATGAATATATGCAAATGCCAGCACTTAAAGGTATGAGACCATTAGGTGTATTCCCTGATAATATTACAACAGACCACTTATCGCCTTCAAATGCGATTTTACCAACAAGTGCTTCTGGGGAATATTGTCTGAAAATGGGATTACCGGTTGAAGATTTAAACTCTTATGCAACACACAGAGGGGATCATCATACAGCTTCAAGAGCTACTTTAGCAAATCCAAAACTGTTTAATGAAATGGTTAAAGATGAAAAGGGGAATGTTAAACAAGGAAGTTTAACTAAAATCATGCCAGAAGGTACTGAGTCTAGAATGTGGGAAGCGATTGAGACATATACTCAAAGAAAACAACCACTGATTATCATAGCTGGTACAAACTATGGACAAGGGTCTTCAAGAGACTGGGCTGCAAAAGGGGTAAGACTAGCAGGTGTTGAAGTACTTATTGCTGAATCAATTGAGAGAATCCACAGAACTAACTTAGTTGGTATGGGTGTTCTTCCATTACAATTCAAAGAGGGTGAAACACGACATACTTATGCCATTGATGGAAGTGAAACATTTGACATCGAAGGTGAAATCACTCCAAGATGTGATTTAACGGTTGTTATGACAAGAGCCAATGGTGAAGTGGTTAAATTCCAAGTATTATGTAGACTTGATACTTCAGCAGAAGTAGATGTTTATAAAAATGGTGGTATTTTACAAAAATTCGCTAAAGATGTTATTGCATCTAAATAATAAAACGATATAAAAAGGCTCACTTAGCCTTTTTATATCCTAAAAATATCTAGAGAAATCAAGAAGATTTTTGTATATATTTTTTAAAACTTAAAGGAAATTCAATGGCTTATAAACCACAATTTAAAGTAAAAGCAACCTATATGAGAGGTGGGACATCTAAAGGAACATTTTTTAATATAGCAGACCTTCCAAAAGAAGCACAAGAAAATCCAGCAAAAAGAGATAAACTTCTTCAAAGAATCGTGGGAAGTCCTGATATTTATAAACAACAAATGGATGGTATGGGAGGAGCTACTTCTTCTACTTCTAAAGCAATTTTAGTGGGGAAAAGTACCGTTCCTAATCACGATGTGGATTACTATTTTTGTCAAGTTGCCATTGATAAAGATTTTGTTGATATGAGTGGAAACTGTGGAAATTTATCAAGTGCAGTTGGTCCTTTTGCCATTAAAGAAGGATTGGTTGATAACGTACCACAAAATGGTGTTTGTTGTGTAAGAATCTGGCAAGCCAATATCAAAAAAACCATTCTTTGTTATGTCACTATGGAAGATGGAATGGTCAAAGAGATGGGAGATTACTACATTGATGGTGTGGCATTTCCTGCTGAAGAGATTGTTTTAGAGTTTGCTGAACCCGTTGATCCTAGCGAAGAGTTGTTTCCAACAGGAAATTTAGTGGATGATTTAGAAGTTCCAGGCATTGGTACTTTTAAAGCTACTATGATAACAGCTGGTATTCCTACGTGTTTTGTAAATGCACAAGATATTGGCTACAAAGGGACTGAACTTCAAGCAGATATTAACTCTGATGCTGATGCATTAGCACGATTTGAAACCATTAGATCATATGCTGCACTTAAAATGGGACTGATTTCTGATTTAAAAGAAGCCGAAACAAGACAACATACACCAAAAATCGCTTTTGTTGCACCTAAATCTGACTTTACAACGTCAAGTGGTAAAGAAGTAAAAGCAGATGAAATTGATTTACACGTAAGAGCATTATCCATGCAAAAACTGCATCACGCTATGATGGGAACAGCTTCTGTTGCTATTGGTGTTGCTGCTTGTATTCCTGGAACTTTAGTCAATATTGCAGCAGGTGGTGGAGAAAAATCTGCGGTTGAGTTTGGACATCCATCAGGAACTCTAAAAGTTGGGGCTGTTATTAAAAATGAAAATGGAAAAATTGTAGTTGATAAAGCCACCATGAGCCGAAGTGCCAGAATTATCATGGAAGGAAATGTTCACGTTCCAGCAGGGACAATGGACTGAGCATACTGAGCTTTTGACCCAAAAAACAAACAGTAAGTCACTCTGACTTACTAAGTAAGAAGTGGTCAAACTTACATTAAAAAGATATAAGGACAAAAAGGTCTCCCTTAAACCTTCTTTGTCCTGCTTATTTAAATTGAATTAAAAACTCTTCCCCTACATAAGCATGATTGTCATATACAAATTTTATGGTTTGATTTTGAACCGTTCCATCAAACTGTTTATTAATAATCTCTTTCACGGTATATAAACCTAAACCTGTGCCTTGACTTTCATGTTTCGATGTCATATAAGGTTCATAAAGACTCTCTTTCATCCCCTCTTCAACACCTCCTCCATTATCATAAATGCGAATGGTAAAATACCCATCCACCGTTGACGTCTCTACAAAAATCAGTTTCAACTCATTTTTTGGCAGTTTGGCTACCGCATCTTTTGCATTGTTCACAATATTTAAAACCACTTGTATTAATTGGTTTTTATAGACATGCAACTGTTTATGTTCCAATTTTTGATGCAACTTTATGTCCAGTTCTTTAAAACTGCTCTCCACCAAGCCCAAACTTTTATCTAAAACCACAGCCGAATCAAAATCCTCTTTATTTCTGCTTTCAATTGCCAAATCCCTGAATTGATCAATAATACCCGAGAGGTTTTGTGAAGTCGTGTTTAACAGTTCCAACTCTTTTATGGCTTCTTCTTTGTCGAAAATATCGTACTCCAATTTCAACTTTATGCCAGTTGCAACCGTTGAAATAATGCTTAATGGTTGTCGCCACTGGTGTGAAATATTGTTAATCATCTCTCCAATGGCTGCCATTTTAGACTGTTGAGTCATCACAGATTCTTGTTCTTTACTCTTTTTTTCAAGTAATTTTATGTGTTCAATATCTAAGTGAAATCCAACCATTCTGTAGGCAATATTGTTATTATACAGAGCTTTTGCACGAACTCTTACCCATTTATAACTGCCATCTTTGCATCGCATCTGATACTCAGCTTCATAATAAGGTGTCTCTTGTTTTAAGTGTGCTTTCATTTTTTTAAGCGCATCTTCTTTACAATCGGGATGAATACTCTCTTGCCAACTTTTTAGTGTACCTTTGATTTCATTGGCGTTATAGCCCAACATCTCTTCATATTGTTGTGAATAAAAAACTTTTCCTGTTTCAATATCCCAATCCCATAACCCCTCTTTTGTGCCATCAACTGCCAAACGATAACGCTCTTCGACATCTCGTAAACTTCCAATGATATTTTCTAATCCCAATGAAATGATATTAAACTCATCAATAAACGACTCTTCATAAACGGCATTTTTGTCTTCACGCACTTTTGAAGCAAACTCTAAAAGATTTTCCAACGGGTTTAAAATAATGGCTCTGATGATAAAATAAGAGGCAACAGCAATGATTAAAATAATCAAAAACAGAACAATCAATTGATTAAAAAAATCATTCTTTATTTTCTTTAACATTTGGTTATCTAAGAGTAATACCAAATCGATGTTATCATCTTGATGAAAAAAGGTCAATCTCTTTTTAGCATAAATGGCATTCTCTTTTTTTAGGATAGAATTGGAAAGTTCATCAAAGCTATATTTCAACTGATCTTTCTCTTGCGTGGATGCAATATATTTCCCATTCACATATAAAGAGACCTCTTTAAGATTGGCTCTCTCTTTAATTTTATTCAAAAATCCAAAATCATCGTTTAAGATATTGCCCACAAAAAGGTTTGCAATGACTTGTCCATTTTCATAATTGATGATTTTGCTCTCTTTTAATAAAATCAGGTAATTCTCGCCTTTTTGTTCAACATGGAAGACACTCACATGTGCTCCTGCGGATTGGTAATTGATGTTTTTAATTAAATACGTAGTATCAAAGTAACTCGTACTTAAATCCATCACTTCATCCTTTTGTATGATAAAAGCAATATCAACATCATCAACAAGAGGAGAGTCAAACTTTATTTTTTTGCTTTTATTTTTATACAATTTTTGTAAATACTCTGTCATCTCTTTTGAAGATTTTTCTAAAGAAGTAACCTCTTGCTCCAATAAAATATCGGCGATATTTTTTGACTGGACAAATAAATCATCAAAATTTCTTTCCATATTTTTTTGGAAATTCATGTATGTCCAAAAACTGATTGGAAATATTACAACCGATAAAAACGTAATGATTAAAATAGAATTAATGGTTGATAAGGGAAATGTTTTTTTTGTTTTCACTATTTAGTATACCTGAAAGCTCTGCTTTTATAGCTGTCTAAAAGAGTTTTTTGAATCCCTTTTTCAACCAAATGAAATTGTCCTGAAAAAATCGTTGGCACCTCTGAACTTTTCCCTTCTAAATCCAATTTAATGGCTTCTGCCATGGCAACACCATTGTCATCATTGACTCTCATCACCGTGACATCAAGCATATTATTTGTGATAGCATCAAGTTCACTGCTTCCTCCACCCCAGCCATTAATTGCAATTTTTCCTAAAAGGTTTTGCTCTTTTAATACTTCCATTGCGCCAAGAGCAACGTCAGTTGAACAGGCATATATAAACTTTATATCGGGGTGACTTTTTAGAATTTCTCTTGTGGCGTTCATCGCTTTTTCTTTACTGAAATCAGTATAATAACTCGAAACCAATTTTAATTCAGAGTGTTCGCTTACATACTCAATAAACGTATCTCCTCTCATATAACTCACATAACCTTCTGTGCCATACAAGAGTGCATATTTACCCTGCCCTTGACTCTTTTTTATATAATAATCCGCTATTAATTTACTCCCTATCACATGGTCAAACCCCACATAAAGAAATGGTTGTTTATCGGCTAATTTAGCAAGTGGAGTGGTAATATTTTGCAAAATAATTTTAGGCTTTTTATCTAAAATTATTTTTTGAATAAATCGTGCATGTTTGTTGGCATCGAGTGTAAAAATAATATAATCGGTATCTTCTTTAATGGCACTGAATATCTTTTTGGCTTGTGCTTTCATATCAATATCAGAAGGGGTAAAATAGTTTGATAAGCTGTATTTGATATTTAATTCATCCAATCTTTTTACAAAAGAGTCTTTGCTTCTTCTCCAATAATCCGAAATTTGATTTCCCGGATAAACCATTACAATATTCACAGGTTTTGTCTGTTTAACGGAAAGTTTTACCCCAGGGCTGTCCACAACTTGAACAAATGTATCGGAAATTACTTTTTGGTGGGGATGTTCTTTTAAGTAAAGATCAACCAGAAAAAAATCTTTACCGTATGCAAACAGATGTGGAGAGAATAAAAAAAATAAGCAAAAAGTCAAAAAAGTTTTCAAGGTATATCCAATTAATAAATTATTATATTATATATTCTAATATAATAACCATTAAATAAAGAAGAAATTCTTCTTTATTTAAGTGAAAATCAGCAAACTATTTAACCAATGAAGAAATCTCTTTAAAAACAGGGTTTTTTGCATTGACAGTCAACTCAAACAGCAGTGATTCATATGTCGTTGGCACAACACCTGCTTGAACCA
The DNA here is from genome assembly GCF_048571275.1 of Marinarcus sediminis (SeqCode). Classification (GTDB taxonomy): domain Bacteria; phylum Campylobacterota; class Campylobacteria; order Campylobacterales; family Arcobacteraceae; genus Marinarcus; species Marinarcus sediminis. The sequence continues at coordinate 1,247,869 of NZ_CP182357.1, read as the reverse complement.
ATCGTGTAATCGCCACATCTTTATCATTTTGTTTTCTTGAAGAGCAACAATCAGTCACTAAAATAACTTGGAATCCTGCTTCAAGCAGATCCAAACATGTTTGTAACACACACACATGTGTCTCAATTCCTGCAACAATGATTTGTTTTTTATTGTTCGCTTTAATCGCAGCAAAACCCTCTTCATTGCCACAACAAGAGAATGTGGTTTTTTCAAAATGAGGATAATCATCTACTAAATCTCTTAAAGACTCAATGGTTTCTCCAATGCCTTTTTTATATTGTTCATTGACAATAAAAGGCACTTTGTGAATTTGTAAACCTTTAATGAGCGTCACAAGATTTTTTTCAAGTATCGCTTTATTATTGATATGAGGGAAAAGCTTCTCTTGTACGTCCACCAGACAAAACATTACATTATTAACATCTATTTTCATTGTTCACTCCTTTTTTAAAATTATAGCCTATTTAAACGCAGCTTCTTCAGCTCGTTGCAATAACTCTTTGGCACCGTTTTCTATGAACTTTTGAGCCAAGGCTTGACCCGCTGTTTCATACTCATCCATACTGACAATAATCTCTTCTTTTAAATACTCACTTCCATCAGGCATTCCCACAATGGCTTGGACTTTAATATCGGTTTTATTTAAAATACTCGCTTTTACTCCAATAGGAACTTGACATCCCCCTTGCAAAGTATCCACAAAACTTCTCTCAATGGTCGATTCAACGTGCGCATCATTGTCATTTAAAACAGAGATTAACTTCACAATTTCTGGCTCTTTTGTCGTTTCAATTCCCAATGTTGCTTGCCCCATTGAAGGAATCATTTGATCCACACTGATGGGAGTAAAATATTTGACTTCATTTTCAATGCCCAATTTTTGAACACCAGTAGAAGCCAAAATAATGGCATCGTATTCCCCTGCATTGAGTTTGGCAATTCGCGTATTGATATTTCCTCGTAAATCTTTTAAAACAATATCTGGTCGTAACAATTTAATGGCCATTCGTCTTCTTAAACTTGTAGTTCCAATAATGGCACCTTGGGGCAAATTTTCAATGCTTGAAGCGATATTACTTAAAAGCGCATCTCTTGGGTCAAACCGTTTAGTTACAGCCGTAAGTTGTAAGTTGTCTTCAAATTGAGTAGGCACATCTTTTAACGAGTGTACAGCTAAATGCGCACTGCCTTCAAGCATGGCAACTTCCAGCTCTTTTGTAAAAAGACCTTTCCCCCCAATTTTTGCCAAGGGAACATCCAAAATTTTATCCCCTTTGGTCACAAACTCTTGAAGTACAATTTCCATATCAGGGTAGTGCTCTTGCAATTGCTCTTTGATATATTCGCTTTGCCATAATGCCAATTGACTTCTTCTGGTTGCAATGACTAATTTTTCCATTTACTCTTTCCCCACTTCTTGAAATTTTGTTTTTGTTTTATCCAACTCACCGTTAACAAAAATGGTCGGTGTTCCTTGAACCATTGCATCATCTCCCATACTTATGTCATGTGAAATTTTCGCACTCACTTGTGTACTGTTGATCTCTTGTGAGGTAATATTGGTACTAAACTCTTTATTAAAAGCACTTAATATTTTGGCTTCATCTTTTTCACTCTCGGTGAAATATTTATCCCAATCGGCTTCATACACTTTTAAAAGAATATCTTTTATCCCTTTTTTTTGTGCCACATCCATGATTTTGCACAACACTTCTGAGGCAGGATGAATTCTAATAAGAGGAAAATGGTAGTAGTATAAGCCCACTGTTTTTTCATGTTTTTTAACGTATTTAATGACATCAGGAACATAATCCATACAATAAGGGCACAAAGGATCTGAAAAAACCACAATTTTATCTTTGGCATCTTTATTGCCTGCAATTAAGTTCTCATCACGGTAATACTCAGAACTTAAAGTGATTGTCATCGAATTTTTTAGACTCTCTCCGTTAGATGCATCAATTAACTCAGGAGCAATATAAAAACCATTTGAAAAAAGAACATCTTTAAACTTGACGGGTTTCCCTTGAAAATTCGCATCAATATTCAAAATAAAGCCGTACCACTCTTTGGTTGGTAACTCTTTTTTAAAATAGAGTTGAACATCTTTTAACTCAAATTTTTTATTGTTTAAAAATCTTTTTTTCTCAAAATCAATAATTTTATCATCAATGGCAATGGCATTCAAACAGCTTACTGTCACTATTGATAAAACAAAAATTTTTAGTATGTTTCTCATCCACTTCTCCTTTTGTCTTAAAAGACAAATATTATAGTCAAAGGCAACTTAAGGCGTCAGCTCTTCGATTTAACTTTTATTCTTTTGATATCAAAAAGCTCTTTGGCTTTATTGACCATTTTTGAGTTTAAAATATCTTCGATTTCCAACTCTTGCTGAGCTGGGGTCATTTGAGTTGATTTGGTCATATCTGCCACACACCCAGCCCCCACTTCACTCTCATTGAATTCAATCTCTTCAATCATTGAACCCGTATTGTTTTGAGCATTTTGATTTAAGCGTTCTTCATCTTTTTTTTTTTCACTTTGCGTTTTTGAGAACTCAATTTCAGTGTTGATTCCAAAAATATCGGCAACAAAACTGCGTATCAGTGCAAAATTTTTATAAAGCAACTTTCGATCCTCATCTTGTGCAAGTGAAGTAATATGCAATATGCCATTTTCATACGCCGTATAGATGAAATTTTTTTCAAAACACTCTCCGAGTTCATGACTTCTTTCATAAACTTTATCAATGAGTTTTTGATAGGTCATTTTATTGGCATCAACAAGAGGTTCTGCTTTTTTAACCACAGGTTCTTCTTCATAATAGACCTCTTCTTGATACTCTTCATACGCATTTATAGCATCAAGTGGCATTTCAAAAGGGCTATTTTCTTCCTTTTTTGGTGTTTGAACTTCAGATGCCATTTCTGGCTGAACACTGTGAGAAGAAAGACTCTCTTGCGGTTTTACCGCTTGTGGAGTTGAAGAGTGTGCCACTTGGCTTCGCGCAGGTTCAACTTCTACTTTTTCTACTTCATTAAGAATCTCTTCAATGGTTTTTAAATTGGTCGCTTCTATCATTTTTGAAAGCATTAAAATCAGCACAAAACCACTGTCGGCATTTAAGGCCAAAAGATGTTTTGCATCGGCAATGATTCTGAAAAATCGGTCATACAACAAGGTATCAAATTTAGGACTTCGCTCCAACATTTTGTATTTCAAATAAATGGTCATCTCATCGCACACTTGCCCCGCTTCATACTCTTCAAGACGATTAATAATAGGATTAATATCTCCTTTACTTAAAACCGTATCAAAAATATCATCCATAAATTTTGGATCAATCAAACCCAACATATCGGTTACTGCGGTGGTATTGATTCTGCCTTTTGAAAAAATAATGGCTTGATCAAGAAGCGTTAAAGTATCTCGTAAACTTCCCTGTCCGCTTCGGCTCAGAATCTCTAATGCATCGGTGTCAAAATCGATGGACTCTTCATTTAAAATGTGTGAAAGGTGATGAATGACATCTTTATTGGATATTTTTTTAAATCTGAAGTGTTGCGTTCGACTTAAAATTGTTGCAGGCAGTTTGAGGGGATCGGTTGTAGCTAAAATAAACTTCACAAAACCCGGAGGCTCTTCCAGTGTTTTTAACAACGCATTAAATGCCTGAGGCGTAAGCATATGAACCTCATCGATGATAAAAACTTTAAATCGCGCACTGCTTGGTTTATATTTGGTGTGTTCGATTAAATCTTTGATATCATCAATTCCACGGTTGCTTGCCGCATCCATTTCAATAATATCCAAGTGGGAATTTTTATTTGAACTTTGGCAATTTTCACATACATCACACGGTTGTGAAGTGGGTCCATTGGAGCACAAAAGTGCTTTTGCCATGATTCGAGCGGTACTTGTTTTTCCACTTCCTCTTAGCCCTGAAAATAAATAGGCATGAGAGAGTCTGTTGGAATCCAATGCCAGTGAAAGAGTTTGAGAAATGGTGCTTTGTCCAATTAAATCTTCAAATCGTTTTGGTCGATATTTTAAAGCTAAAACTCTTTTTTGTGAATTTTGGTTCTCACTCATGTATATTCCTTACCACTATTTTTCCACCATTGTTCCATGAATTTAATATTTTGTTTATCATTGTTAAATGAATCTCTGCAGTGAAATATACATACACGTTTAATTCACCGTCATTCAAATGTCCACAACTTTTTGACAACTCTTTTAATCTGTTTGCAATTGCATAACTTGTCTCTATGAGGTGAATCTCTTGCCCCATAATTTTTTTAATCACATTTCCAATTAAAGGATAGTGTGTACATCCTAAAACGATGGTATCTACACGCTCTTCTTTCATAGGCTTTAACCAATTTTCCAACAAGTTAAATGTCTTTTGGGTGTCAACTTCACCTTTTTCAATCTCTTCAACTAAGCCAGGACAAGCTTGTTCATACAAAGTAATATGAGAACTTGAAGTTGAGAGTCTATCAACAAGCAGTTGATACTTCTCCCCTTTTAATGTTGCAGGCGTTGCTAAAATTCCTATTTTTCCATTTTTACTTAACGAAATAGCAGGTTTTATTCCCGGTTCTGTTCCCACAACAATGAGCTTTGGAAACGCTTCTCTTAACTCTTTGATTGCAGCCGACGTTGCCGTATTGCAAGCAACAACAAGAGCATCAATTTGGTGTGTTTGAACCAAATAGTTGGCAATATCAAAACTGTGTTTTAATATCTGCTCTTTTGATTTTTCACCATACGGTGCAAACTTTGTATCTGCAATATAAAAAATCTCAGCACCTTTTAGAACTTCTGCTATGGCTTTAACAACTGTCAATCCACCAATCCCAGAGTCAAATACGCCTACTCTCAATGTCTACCTTTATGATAATAATGGATGATTCTATCATAAGTTTTTATATAAAATGATTAGCGCACGAATAAAAACGGGGGTTAAATGATGTAATTTAATCCCAAAGGCAACTCAATATAAAATCTTGCTCCATAGTGTGTATTTTTAGCATATAACGCTCCACCAAGATGATTGGCAACAATGTCATAACAAGTATACAGCCCTATTCCTGTACCTTGTGTTTGATGTTTGGTGGTAAAATAGGGATTAAAAATCTTATCCAAAATATCATTTGGAATTCCGCCAGCATTATCTTCAATGGTGATAACAACACTGAATTCGTTTTTGTACACGGAATATTTCACCCATTTGTTGCTCTCTTTTTTTGCAGCTAAAGCATCTCTGGCATTATTTAAAATAGGGATAATGACTTGAAGAAGTTCCCCTAAAATAAGTTTAAACACAATGGGCTCTTGCTCTATGACATCTTCATAAATTTTAATGTTTTCAATTTTAAAACTTGACTCCACCATTTTAAAAGCCATTTTAATTCGATCTTGAATGACAACATCTTTTTCTTGATGACTCTCTTTGGTATAATCTCTGAATTCATCAATGGTATTTGATAAAAACATCACATTATCAAGAATACTGTCACTGTAGTGATAGAAGTCTTCATCCTCTAAAATATCCATCTCTTTTTTGAGTTTCATACCACTCGCAGCCGTTGAAATTACACTCAAAGGTTGTCGCCATTGGTGTGCAATATTCCCAATAAGTTCACCCATTTGAGCCATTTTAAGTTGTTCAAAAAATTGTCGTTCTCGCTCTTTACTGATGTCAACTGCTTTTTTGACCTCTTTTTTTAAACTCAATGCCAACTCTTCAAGCTCTTCATTTTTCTCTTCCAGTTTTTTTACATTCAAGCAAGAGTTGATACTGATATTGAGTTTTTGTCGAAAACTCTCATACATGGAGACAATAAAATCCAACTCTATTTTGTTGTCGTATAGAAGAATGATTAACCCATTTTCCAGCCTATAAACCAACAAATTTAAACACTCACTCTGTTTTTTAACATAGATACTCTCGTATTTAACCTCTTTGAGAAGATCATTGAGTTCATACGAGAATCTCTTCCCCAAAGATAAAACATGTGTGATTTGATTGTCAAGACGATAAAAACTGCCATAAATGGCATCGGTTTCATGCAGAAATGTCTTTAAGACTTCATCCATCATTTCATGTAATTTCAGACTGTTTCCGATTGAACTGTGGCACTTATATGAAATTGAAAGTTGATTTAAAAGCATATGCCCCCTATAACGCAAGTTTTATTTAAAAAATGAATGTAACGATTGCCATCATTAGCAATTTCACCTAAAGTAACAGCTCCTATTAAAGTGCTACTTTTAGCTTTTTTGAATATTATATCCAATTCTTCTTCAAATTTTTCTTCTAAAAAGTTTTCCCTTGTGGTACAATCAAAAACAATGACCAACTCACAATTTTCCTTTAGAGCATCATTAGAAGCTACTTTAACTGCATTAAGCAAATGTCTGTTTTTACCTTTTAAGACATTTACAAGGGCATTATTAGTAATGTTCCCCACCAATACCAACTCTCCATTGCTCACACTTATAGGCTCTCTGACAATTTGTTCACCTTCATATTTGAGCACTCCTAAGGGGTAGTTGTTTAACACATCCGCGACGTTTTGTTCATTGATTTCAATGCCACAATCTTTTTCAATCACCTCTTTATAGACTTCAAAAGCGGGTTTATAATCAATCTTTTTGACAATATTCTTTTCACTCTCTGTTACAATAAATGGACCTTGTAAATAACTCCACCCATGCTGAACACCCAAAGTGATATTATGAATCAAAGCAATTAAAATGGCACCATCGTGATAAAATTTTTCTTTATCAAAAATCACCGCTTTTGATGTCTCCCCTTTTACGCCTGCCCCTCCGCCAATAATATTGGTGTCTATATCAATTTTTTCAAACAGTTCTTGCAAAAACTCTTCACTGTGTTGACTTAACCCTTCTATAACAGCAATGACCGATTTGACGTTTTGGAAATTCCTTTCCAATAATGAGTTTTCCTGCATACTTTTTATAAAATGTACATTCATACTGCTGTTGATTTCAATGGCAATTAAGCCTGTATCATACAAAGTTTTGTTAAAAATGATTTGAGGGAAAAGGGCACCATACACATTGACGTTGACGTGGTTAAACTTTTTTAAATCAAGTTGTGTGTTTGAAGCAACCAACAAAACATAGTCAGAGGGATGATTGCCGCAGTGTTCTAAAAACAGGTCGATATTTTCAAAGTATAAAGCAACTATTTTCATATTGAACCTTTAAAAAAATGTTTGATATAAACAAAAATAACTTTCTTAAACAGTTTTACACTAAATTCTATCGGTACTGTTTTTAATACTTCAATAAAATATAATTTTTGTTTTATTTTTTAAACTTTTATTAATTAATCAAAACAAACCATCTGACTAGAACTCATTGCCTTCAATGCTTTCATAACTGTACGAAGTCACCTCCCCTGCGTAGACATCATAACTGACTTCAATGGGACGACAACACACTTCGCAATCCTCAACAACGGTGGTGTTTTCATAAACGCCCGTATCCAATAAAATGGTGACAGCTTGCAGACAATAAGGACATTGAATATGAATTTCATGCATGGCTTTCTCTTTATATTAATTTTCTAAAAAGTATACCACAGAATCAAACTTTTTAAAAAAGCAGTGCCAAAGCTTTATGGTCGGCTTTACTTAACGCCAAACTCTCCACCTCTTCTTCATCGAACCACGCCTTAAAAGAGTTGAGTTCTACCTCTTTGGTATAGACTTTTGCCCGCAAGGAAATGTGTGAATACTCATGTTTTATCTCCCCTAAAAACGTATAAGAAGCATCCAGTTCATCGCTGTATTGTCTGAAACCGTACAACCCTTTGAGTAAATTCTCTTCATTTTGGAAAAGGGCAATTTTATTTTTATGCGTATAAATGACCAAATTTCGATGACGCAACTCTTTGGGTTTTTTGGCTTTTTTTGCAGGAAACATCCAAGCTAACTCTTTGCCCAAACACGACAATTCCAAAGGACACTCACGGCACTTTGGTTGAGTGCGTGTGCAGATAAAAGAACCCATATCCATAAGCGCTTGATTGTGTTCATACGCAAAGTTTTTATCGGCTTCAAAAAGTTGATTTGCCAATGCCCAAAGTTCTTTCTCATTGGCATGAGTCCGAGCAAAATATCGGTACAAGATTCGTTTGACATTGCCATCTAAAATAGGCACCGATAGTCCAAAAGCAAAACAAGCAATCGCACGAGCCGTAGATGGCCCAATGCCAGGAAGTGCTTCAAGCGCTTCAAGAGTTTGAGGCAAAATGCCTTGAGTCAGTTGCGCAGTTTTATGTAAATTGCGCGCACGTGTATAATAGCCCAAACCTTCCCACGCTTTTAATACCTCATCTTCCTGTGCTTTTGCAAGTGCTTCTAGCGTAGGAAACTTTTGCAAAAACTGAAAATAAAACCGCTCCAATACCGTTTTAACTTGCGTTTGTTGCAACATGATTTCACTGAGATAAATGGGGTAAGGATCGGTCGTATTTCGCCACGGTAAATCGTGTCGTCCGTGTTTTTCGTACCATTGGATTAAAGGTGGTTTTTTCAAGGTTTGTCTTTTTGTTTTTTTAAAGTGTAGTGAAAATTTGTATAGAAATAGGTTAAATATTGGTAAGAATAAAAGAGTTTAAAAAGAGGAAGTTCCTCTTTTTAAATGGTTTTTTTAGAAGGCTTCTATAATTGCCCCATTGTATTTTTTTGCAATAAAATCTTTCATTACCTCTGAGTTTAAGACCTCATTTAACGCTTTAATATAAGGTGTGTTTTCATTGCCCGCTTTGACCACAATAATATTGGCATAAGGTGAATCTTTTGATTCAATCACAATGGCATCTTTGAGTGGGTTCAAATTTGCAGCTAACGCATAATTGGTATTGATAATTGCCGCATCGACTTCATCTAAAACTCGTGGAAGTTGTGGGGCATCCAACTCTTTTATGTGTAGATTTTTAGGATTATCTTGAATATCCACTACTGTTTTAAACTGAACATCTTTAAAACTCAATAACCCTTGTTTGACCAAAATATCTAAAGCACGGCTCTCATTGGTTGGGTCATTAGGAACAGCAATGGTTGCTCCTTGTTTTAATTCGTTCAAAGAGTGAATTTTTTTAGAATATAACCCCATTGGCTCTAAATGTACATTGACAGTTTTTACCAAATGGGTATGTTTATTTTTATTAAACTCTTCTAAGTAGGGCAAATGTTGGAAGAAGTTTGCGTCCAATTCTCCCTCATCGACAGCAATATTGGGAGTGACATAATCGGTAAACTCAACAATGTCTAACTCATACCCTTTTGCTTTTAAAAAAGGTTTAGCAAACTCTAAAATCTCAGCATGAGGAACAGGCGTTGCTCCCACTTTAATGACGGTATGTTTCTCTTCTTTTGGCTCTTTTGAATCATTGCAAGCAACCAACCCAAGGCTTAAAGTAGCTAAAAGTACCCATTTTAAAACTGTTTTCATCATGTTTCTTCTTTTTGTTAATTTATTTTTTTGTGATTTTATACAGATAATCACCCAAACTTTGAACCCCTTGAACCAAGGCTATGAGGATAATTACAGTATAAATCATTGTATCGGTTTGAAATCGATAATAACCATATTTTATGGCAACATCACCTAACCCACCACCGCCAACTGCACCTGCCATAGCTGAAAATCCTATGACCGTAATGAGCGTTAAGGTAATGGCAGAAATAATCGATGGCAAAGCTTCGACACACATCACTTTAAAAATGATTTGCGCATCGCTGGCTCCAAACGATTTTGCCGCTTCAACCACGCCAGAGTCAACCTCTTTTAAAGCACTCTCAATAAGCCTTGCAATAAAAGGGGCTGCCCCTATGGTCAAAGGAATAATCGCCGCAGTCGTTCCAATGCTTTTGCCAATTAAAAATTTTGTCAGAGGGAACAAAACAATCATTAAAATAATAAAAGGGAACGAACGCAAAGTATTGATAATCATATCCAAAACGGCGTATATTTTTTGATTTTCTCTTAAGCCCCCTTGTGAAGTAAGCATTAATGTAATCGCCAAAATAAAACCAATGACCACGGCAAAAAAGGTTGAAAGAAGCGACATATAAAGGGTTTCACCTAATGCGGGCAATAAAATATCAACCATTATAATACCTCCCAAACAATATCGTGTGCATTGATATACGTAACGACTTTGTCTTTATCTTTCTCTTCAATATTAATCACCATATTCCCTACAATGTGGCTGTTAATCTTCTCAAGTTTTCCCCAAACAATATCAAAATCCATCTCTAATTCTCGCGCCATTTTTGTTAGAAAAGATTGAAATACATTATCTTTAGGAAAATATATCTTAATATTGACCCCTTTTTGAGGAACCACTTCGGTTTCCCCTAAAAATGCTTTCATTTTATCGTCTGGTTTTAAAAACAGCTCTTCGGTGACATCAAACCCAATAATATTTCCATGCTCCAACAAAAGCGCTCGTTGAGCGATATGTTTCACCACTTCCATTTCATGCGTGACCAACACAATCGTAATATTGAGTTTTTCATTGATTTCTTTTAACAAATTCAAAATCGAGGTTGTGGTATTGGGATCCAGTGCCGAAGTGGCTTCATCGGAAAGCAGAACTTCTGGGTCAAGTGTGAGTGCCCGCGCAATTGCCACACGCTGTTTTTGACCTCCACTTAATTGGTTGGGGTAAGCGTCAATTTTATCATTAAGTCCAACCAAATCAAGCAGTTCTTTGACTTTTTTTGAAATCTCTTTTTGAGAATATCCCCAAAGTTGCATAGGCAATGCCACATTATCAAAAACCGTTTTTCGCTCTATGAGTGAAAAGTGTTGAAATATCATTCCAATCTTTTTTCTAAATTCACGTAAATGCTCTTTGCTGAGGCTTTTAATCTCTTTGTCATTGACTTTCAACGAACCTTCGCTGTACTCTTCTAGCCCATTAATACATCGCATAAGTGTCGATTTTCCCGCACCACTGTGTCCCACAATGGCAAAAATCTCACCTTTTTTTATATCAATTGAAATATCATTTAAAACTTGTGTATCACCATAATATTTATTCAAGTTTTTTATACATATCATTCTATTTCCTTATTCAAGGGGGAAATGGTATAAAAAAATTCATAAAAGACATGTTAAACAAAAAAGCTACATTGTTTATTCTATCTCTCTTGCCCTAAAGCCAAACTGCAATATGTGCAACTGCCATAAAAAAGTTGTTTTAAAAAGTTACAAAAAAGCATCTAAAACTTAAAGCCACTTAAGATTGCCATAAAGTAAATTTCTTTATAATCCCAGTAATAAAATGAATGACTATTCATTTATAAAAAAGGAAACCCCATGTTTATAACAGAAATTATGCTCTTCATCGTCGCAGGATTGGTATTTTTCACCATAGCAGGCTCAATCGTAAATATCTTTGTTAAGAAGTAGATGTTTTATTTGTTTCTTAATTAATGCGTTTTAATTAAAGTTTTTGAAATATAAATAGATGTTCATGCATGATAAGTAAGAAGTTGTAATCTACAAATATTTTTTTAATTCCAATAATTTTAAATATATGTGATTACTCGGTTCATTCATCTCTTCAAAATGTTTTTTTTCATCTTTAATTAAATATTTTATTACTTCATTAATTAAAAAATCTTTTTTACTATCTAAGTTATCAATGTTCTCCTCAAAAATTACATTTCCATCAAAATCTGAGTAATCTAAAATTATTTTTTCATTATTATATTTATCTTTTACCTTATTTATTGCTTCATCTACAGAATCAGCCTTAACTGAAACAATTCGGGATAATGTTTCTGTAATCTTTATATCTATTTTCAAAATATTTTCCTATTTTAATTTATATTTACCACGATTAGTAAATGACAAATAATCTCTATCTCTTAATATTTGTAACTGTTGTCTAATCTTTGCAGGTATATTATTATTTTGTGGATGTTTCAATTTTAAATATTTTTCAAATTGATAAATTTCATTTAATGAAAAATCTTTTTTATCTATTTTTTCAATGCACTTTATAATATCAAGTAACCAACTTTTTGATTTTAAATTTGAAGATTGTTTTAAAAAAGTAGTTTTATTCCAATCTTCCAAAATTTTATTTTTATCTTCTTCTATTCCATCTTTAATGTAAAATATTTTTCCACTATTTGGTATTGTATTTAGTAATATATTACAACCAATCCATCCAGCTCTTCTAGCTGTTGATGATAATGGTTTTCTTTTTTCTATAATTTCTGGTACAAAAAAATGTTTGGGAATAACAATAAAATTTAATATATCAAAACTATTTTTATCATAATTTAAAAAGAAAAAATTTGGATTTGTATCACTTTGTAATCTATCTATCATAGTTTGATAAGCACCATCTACAATTTTATTGCCAATTTTATCTTTTTTACTTTTTAGTTCATAATCTTCATTACATTTAGAACAATAAAAATCTGCAACTGGTTTATTATTTTCATATTCATTTATACTATTACCACAATTGGGACAATATATATATTCATTTACCCATTTTTCAGTCAAAACTCTAATTTTTTGTGAATTACTATTATATTTATCTGCAATTGTAGAATAAAGATTTAAACTCATATTATCACTTTTATTTTTTATAAAATATAACTAAATAAAATTATAAAAAGCTTTAAATGTAACTCTTTTAAATTCTAAATTTATTTTTATATAGAATATAAATAAGAATTATACTTCTTGTTTTATATCCTAATAGCTTAATAAAGCTGACTATTTTTTAAAAGTTCAAGGCAGTGGGGGAATTTTGAGAGGAGCGTACAAGCAAGTACGTGACGAGCAAAATTTCCGCGCTAACGCAGAAATTTTGAAAAAGAGGCTGCTTTATAAAGCTATTCGTTCATTCCTGCAAAAAACTCTTCATTATCTTTTGTCTTCTGCATCTTACTGTACAAGAATTTCAACGCTTCTACTTCATCCATAGAGGCGATGGCATTTCGTAATATCCATGTTTTTTGTAAAATTTCTGGAGAAAGAAGTAACTCTTCTTTTCTTGTTCCTGATTTGATAATATCAAGGGCTGGGTAGACTCTTTTGTTTGCAGCATTTCTGCTTAGTACCACTTCTGAGTTTCCTGTTCCTTTAAACTCTTCAAAAATCACTTCATCCATTTTTGAACCAGTGTCAATAAGTGCCGTTGAGATGATGGTTAAACTTCCACCCTCTTCTATGTTTCTTGCAGCTCCAAAAAATCGTTTTGGTTTATGTAAAGCATTGGCATCAACCCCACCTGAAAGTACTTTTCCAGAAGATGGGGTAACGGTGTTGTAGGCTCGGGCAAGTCTGGTAATAGAGTCAAGCAAAATCACAACATCTTTTTTCATCTCTACAAGTCTTTTGGCTTTTTCAATCACAATTTCTGCTACTCGTACGTGGTTGTGTGCGGGAAGGTCAAAGGTAGAAGAGTAGACTTCTCCTTTAACACTTCTTTGCATATCTGTAACCTCTTCTGGTCGCTCATCAATAAGTAAAACCATCAAGTGTGTTTCTGGGTGATTTCTTGAAATACCGTGGGCTAATTCTTTTAACAGTTCGGTTTTCCCTGTTTTTGGAGGAGCCACAATGAGTCCTCTTTGACCTTTACCCATAGGAGCAAACAAGTCAAGCATTCGGCCTGTCATTCGTGTTTGTTCGTATTCAAAAGTAAATCGTTTGGTGGAATAAAGTGGGGTTAAGTTGTCAAACAGTGGTCTGTTTTTTGACTCATGGATAGGAAGGTAATTGATCGCTTCAATTTTTAAAAGCGCATAATATTTTTCACTCTCTTTGTTAGGAGGTCGAACTTGTCCAGTAACAATATCTCCCGTTCGCAAAGCAAACTTTTTGATTTGTGTGGCACTGACATAAGAATCATTAGATGTATCAGAAAAGTTTCCGTCCATCGCTCTTAAAAAACCAAAACCACCATCTTTTATCTCTAAAATACCCGTGAAAAGAATAAATCCACCCGCATCAATTTGCGATTTTAAAATGGAAAACATCAGCTCTTGACGTTTGAGTTCTTGTGGGTTTTCAACATTAAGATCTTTGGCGATTCGTAGAAGTTCTTCTAAAGTGTGTTCTCGGAGTTTTTCAATCGTATGACCTTCAACAGGTATGTGTGTTCTTGCCTTACTGGCTTTGCTACTACTCGCTTTTGGCGCTTTTGTAGTCTGTTTCGTTTGAGTTGTTGACTCTTCCATGAGTATTTTTAACCTTTAAGATGTACTTTAATAAGTAGTATTGTTGTAGTTTAATTTTAGTAATTAATTTAGATTTTGTAATTGTAGTCTTTATTTTTTAATTTGTCAATTAAAATGATTTTTTATACTTTTTCAAGCGTTTATACGCATAAAAAAAGGCACCAAAAATTTGGTGCCTTTTTAGAATTCAAGAGACTTATTATAAGTCCCCTTCATGTTTTGCTAAATATTCTGCAACACCAGCTGTTGAAGCTTTCATACCTTCATCACCTTTGTTCCATCCTGCAGGACAAACTTCTCCATGTTCGTTTGTAAAAATCATGGTATCAACCATTCTGATCATTTCATCAATGTTTCTTCCAAGTGGTAAGTCATTGATAACGCAATGTCTTACTGTTCCATCTTTGTCAATCAAAAATGACCCTCTGAGTGCTACAGAGTCCCCAAATAATACATCATAATCTTTTGCGATTGATTTACTTAAATCTGCAACCAGTGGGTATTTAACTCTTCCAATTCCACCATTGTTTACATCGGTTTCTCTCCATGCAAAGTGAGAAAATTGTGAATCCACAGATACACCAATAACATTAACCCCTCGTGAAGTAAACTCTTCAATTCTTTTAGAGAATGCAATAATTTCAGATGGACATACAAATGTAAAGTCTAATGGGTAGAAAAAAAGTACAGCACCTTTTTCACCAATATTTTGATATAAATTAAAATCTTCGACAATTTGACCGTTTGCAAGTACAGCTGTTGCTGTAAAATCTGGAGCTTTCTTAGTTACTAACATGTTTTATTCCTTTGTTTGTTAAATATGATATGAAAGTATATACCATTTTTTTTAAATCTAAAGAACACTTTTTTGTGAAGTTTTTTTATTTAAGAAAATATTTATTTTAGGATAATTTTTATCCTTAAGTAGATGCTTGCTTGAGTGACACCTTTTTATTATGGCAAAAACTGTGTAAAAACAACACGTAATATTAATTTTATTTATTCTAAATGCAGAAAAAAAGGAGACAATAACACAGGAAAAACTTCTCTTAAAGCCTGAATCATTGGGATAAAACAATTGTATTGCAAGCGCTTGCATAAACAAAATTAAAGCCATTCGAGTCATTTGTAGTGTATGTCAAATTTAAACAAACATTTATTTTTTCTGTGATAAAGTTACTTCAATTAATATAAGGAGATAATATGGCAGTAGTAATTACAGATATCTGTATTAGTTGTGATGCTTGTTTAGATGAGTGTCCTACAGAAGCAATTGTTGACAATGATGAGAATCCAACTGGTGAAGATATTTACTATGTTTATGAAGATAAATGTGTAGAATGTATTGGTCATAATGATTCACCTGCATGTGCAGATGCATGTCCAACTGAAGGATGTATTGTATGGGGTGCAAACCCAGACACTGAAGGTGCCGTTGCTGGTGAACCTTGCGTGCAAGACTGATTTCTTAGTTTTAAACAATTTTTAAAAAGGCAAGTAGTTTTATACTACTTGCCTTTTTTTATTTTTTAAGGTATAATCCGCGACTCAAATTTAAATTAGGATATATCTATGGAACAAACGTTATCAATCATCAAACCTGATGCAGTTGCAAAAAATGTAGTTGGTAAAATTCTTGACAGATTCGAATCTGCAGGGTTAAGAATTGCAGCTACAAGAAAAATGCAATTAAGCAAAGCTGACGCTGAAGCTTTTTACGCAGTTCACGCTGCTAGACCTTTTTATGGTGAGTTAGTAGCTTTCATGATTTCTGGTCCAGTTGTTGTTTCTGTATTAGAAGGTGAAAATGCCATGGCCATCAACAGAGATTTAATGGGTGCAACTAACCCTAAAGAAGCTGCTCCTGGTACAATCAGAGCTGATTTTGCTGATTCAATTGATGCAAATGCAGTACACGGTTCAGATTCATTAGAAAATGCAGCAAACGAAATCAAATTTTTCTTTTCAGACAGAGAAATTTGTTAATCTAAATCTATGAAAATAGAATTTAAAAAAATACCTTCAACCTTAAAAGAGTTTCAAACTGAATTTGCTTCAGTTGAATTAGAGGGTACTTTTTGTAAAATATCGCCATCTTTAGTGAAAATCGAAGCCAACTTGCAAGGAACAACACAAATTGAGTGTTGCAGATGCGGTAAAAGCGAAGATTTAAAGCTTGATGAAGAATTAGATTTTTTATTAAGCGATGGTATTTTCAATAAAGAATCGGAAGAGTTAGTTATTGAAATAGAGAATGGTACAATTGATTTTGATGAAATCATTCAAAATGAGTTGGCATCTATACAAAGCGAATACCACTATTGCAGTGAGTGTCAAAATACTGATGAAGTATTTGAAAAAGAATTTTAAATAAGGAGAATAAAATGGCAGTACCAAAAAGAAGAGTGAGTCATACAAGAGCAGCGAAAAGAAGAACACACTATAAAATTACATTAAAAAAACCTGTAAAAGATAGTGATGGAACTTGGAAAATGCCTCACACGGTAAACCCAAACACTGGTGAATATAAAAACTAATGATAAAAATAGCAATTGATGCGATGGGTGGGGACTTCGGTCCCGTACCTATTATGGACGGTCTCGTTTCCGCTTTAAAACTAAACAAAAATTTTACAGCAATAGCAGTTGGTAAAAAAGATGTTTTACTTCCTTTAATTCCAAGAACATTTGATGACAGAATTGAAATCCTAGATACTGATGACATTATATCAATGCACGACAGTGCAACCGATGCTTTAAAAAGAAAAGAAAGCACGATTTATAAAGCCATTGAATTGGTGCGTTCAGGTGAAGCAGATGCAGTTGTTTCAGCTGGGCATTCTGGAGCTTCTATGTCATTGGCAACGTTAAGAATTGGAAGATTAAAAGGTGTAAGCAGACCTGCAATTGCTACACTTATGCCAACCAGCGAAAACCAAAATACATTAGTATTGGATGTTGGAGCAAACGTGGATTGTGATGCAAAAAACTTATTTGAATTTGCTATCATGGGACAAGTTTATGCTCAAGATGTTTTGAAACTGGATGAACCAATTATTGGACTTTTAAGTAATGGTGAAGAGGAGTCTAAAGGTAACGAAGTTACTAAAGAGACTTACGAAATGATTACAAAATCTAAGCTTCCAAATTTCGCAGGAAATGTTGAAGGCAGTGATATTTTTAAAGGTACAGTTGATGTTGTGGTTTGTGATGGTTTTATTGGCAATATTCTATTAAAAACTGCGGAAGGCGTTGCAGATACGATTGGAACAATCTTAAAGAAAAATCTTAAACGATCACTTATTTCTATTGCAGGTGCAGTATTAATGAGAAAAGTGTTTAAAAGTTTGAAAGTAAGAGTTGACTATGCCGAATATGGTGGAGCACCACTTTTAGGCGTAAAATCACCTGTAATTATTGCCCATGGTAAATCAAATCCTAAAGCAATAAAAAACGCTATATTTCAGGCAATTGGGGCAGCCAGCTCTAATTTAAATGAACATATTGAAGAAAAATTAAATAGATATAAAAATAATAATTAAGGATTTTTTATGACTTATGCAGCTTTTAGATCAATTGGTGCGTATATTCCTCCAAAGGTTATGACAAATGCAGATTTTGAAAAAATCATAGATACGACCGATGAATGGATTACAAAAAGAACTGGAATAAAAGAGAGAAGAATCTCTGAAGAGAACGAAGCATCATCTGATTTAGGATCAAGAGCAGCCGAACAAGCCATTGAGCGAGCTGGAATAAGCAAAGAAGAAATTGACTTAGTTATTTGTGCAACGGTAACACCCGATTATTTATGTATGCCATCAACAGCGTGTTTGATTGCATCAAAATTGGGTTTACCTAACGTCATGGCATTCGACATCAGTGCAGCGTGTACGGGTTTTGTCTATGCATTAACCATTGCAAAAGCGTTTATTGAATCTGGAATGAAACAAAATGTCTTAATTATTGGTGCAGAAACCTATACATCAATCTTAGACTACACGGACAGAGGAACATGCTTTATTTTTGGAGATGGTGCAGGTGCTGCTATTATCTCAGCAACTCAAGATAAAAATGAAGCGATCATTGATGTGAATTGTTCAAGTGATGGAAACTACAATGACTTGATACAAACTCCAGGTGGAGGGAGTAAACACCCTTGTTCTCAACAAGTTTTAGATGAAAAAATGGCGTGTATCAGAATGAAAGGAAATGAGACTTTCAAACTGGCTGTTAAAACATTAACATCGGATGTAAAAGTGATGTTAGAAAAACATAACTTTACCAATGAAAACATAAACCACTTTATCCCACACCAAGCAAACTACAGAATCATAAAAGCAGTGGGTGATGCATTGGGATTTGATGAAGAGAAAACGGTTATCACCGTAGATAAATACGGTAATACCTCAGCCGCTTCAATTCCAATGGCCATGAATTATGCTTTTGAACAAGGAAAAATTAAAGCAGGTGATACTGTTTTATTTGATGCTTTTGGAGCAGGATTAACTTGGGGAAGTGCATTGTTCCCATTCTCACCTAAAAAATAACATCGTTACGATGTTATTTGCTTAAACTCATTTCAACAACTTTTTATTATTGGGATTATTTTTAAAGACATTCATTGAATTTTTTGCCAATTTGTCTTTTTGAAAAAAATCATCAACGGTGGCAATTGAATTAATATACAGAATCGACTCCCCAATGATTATTTGGAAAACGGCACTTAATGGAATGTTCACATGTGCACCAAAATTCTCTTTTCCAAACCCCGCTTCAAAACTCAAAAACTCATCATCAATGCTGATGGTTGAGTAGGTGTAATTTGAGAGAACAAACAAAGAGAAATTTGATAATTTATCTAAAATGGAACTGGGAAGTTCTGGATTAAAAGTGATTCCTTTAATATTTGCAGTAATGGCAAACTCATGATTATTGATCAATAAAAAATCAATCAACTCTTTTATTTGCTTGGTTACAAGCTTTTTATAGTTTTTATTGTGCATAATTTCAGTTATCATTTTTAGACCTATTTTATCAATTTATGTTATTATAACTTATGAAACAAATAATTATACTTATACTCCTATTGTCATACTCTTTATATTCAAAAAAACTGCTTTTAAACAACAACGACTTAGATAAAATCAACAGTTCATTGGACAGAAGTGCCATCATAAAAAGATTGCAAGCGTTTCAACAAATGAGAACCCAAGTGCACACTCTGCCTACGAAAAATAAGTTGGCTCATGTGAATGCTTTTTTTAACCGAATATTGCCCGTTAACGATGCAACAAAATACAATTCAGATGATTATTGGGCAACACGAAAAGAGTTTCTTATTAATGGAAAAGGGGATTGTGAAGATTATGCCATTGCCAAATATTTCACCCTTGTTGAAGTGGGAATTCCAAAAGAAAAACTCTATTTTGCTGTAGTAAAAGTTAAAGGGAAAACAACCAATCATATGGTTTTACTCTATTTTGAAACACCCAAAAGTGTTCCTTGGGTTTTAGATAATCTCAGTTTTAAAATTCTGCCATTAACACAAAGAACAAAACTCATTCCAAAGTTTGTTTTTAATGAAATTGGTTCTTACCGACTCACGCCTACTGGTTTAGGGAAAAAAGTCAAAATTAATTGGGGTAAAACGAATAAATGGGAAAATCTGCTGACGCGTATCTACTCTAAAAATGAGTAATCATCAATAATATACATTCCAACCATGGCATTTAAAAGAGCTATTTTTTTTGAATTTTTTAACATTTCTACAGTAATATCACGCTCAATTAACGCTTTGTTATCCAAAAATCGTTCTCGTGTGGTTCCTTGAAGAAGCGGTTGTTTGGTAGTAAACCAACTCTCTCCATCATAAATGGCAATATTGGCAATTGAGGTATCTGTTACCAACTCATTTTGAACAATGATAATTTCATCGGCACCATCTTTATGTTCAAGTAGCGCATTGATGGCATCTCTGTTGGTACTTTTAAATTTATACTCCAAAGTATTGTCTTCAATGATTTTAAATGTTTTTATCTCTTTTCGCACATAAGGTTCATAAATAACATCTAAAATACCGTACATGTCATAAATGACTTTGCATTTTAAGGCGTCGTCATTAATGGGTAAAATATATTCGTGAAGATTGATATTTAAAGAGATTGTACGAGCAATTCGTCTGCTGTGATACTCCAAATTATGGGATATCCCATCATCGCATTTAATGGTTTCAAAAAAAGTTTCTTCTTCGTGCATCGTAATCCTTTCAATATGTAGTATATCAAATTATGATGGAATGTATATTTTATCAAGTAATTCTTGATATTCACTATAAACATTGGAATCACATGTAATTCCACCCCCACTTTTATACCAAAGTTCATGATTATCATCTTTTTGAATAAAACGTATCATTACAGCGCTGTCGAGGTTTTGCCCATCATATACCCCAAAAACACCACTGTAATACTCTCTGTTATACCCTTCAACATCGTTTAAAATTTCTACGGTTTTTTTCTTCGGTGTTCCTGTAATTGAACCAGCTGGCAATAAATCCGTTAAGATATTTCCAATATTTTCACTCCAATCTTTTGGTAAATGCCCCGATATTTTTGAACTGATTTGCAAAAGTGTTTTCTCTCCCGCATGGATTGTTTCGCAATATCGAAAAGTATCTACGCGCACTTTTGACGATACAATGGATAAATCATTACGAAGTAAATCCACAACCATAGTATGCTCCGCCATCTCTTTAATATCTCCTAAAATCTTCGCTTGTGCATTAGGAATATTGGCATCAATTGTGCCTTTCATCGGGTATGTGTAGATTTTATTTTTGTGAATTTTGATAAATCGTTCAGGAGAGAAACAGACAAACTCATCGTTATATTTCAATTTGAATTTGGCGTGAGCTTTTTCATAAATTTCATTCAAAGAGTACTGAGAGTGTATTTTTGTTTGCGTGGTTAAGTTAAGCAGATAAGTGTTGCCTGCGGTTATCTCTTCTTGTAAACGATTAAACTTTTTTTCATAAGTTTCAAATGTTTCAGGCAACTTTATAAGAGGCAATTTCTCTTTTTGTTCAATCTTTTTTTTTGTATTGATTTCATATTTAATCTCAGAAGATAGGGTTTTTAAAGGTTCTACAATAAAATGGTTTAAGTCATACGATATCATAAAAAAGAATGGCTCTTTTTCAGAGCCATATCTGTTTAAAATGGCAATCAAATCATCAGACAAACAGTCTTATCCCAATAATTTTTTTAAAATGGCCATTCTTACAGCAACTCCATTGGAGACTTGTTGTAAGACTTTGCTTCTTGGGTCTTTGAGCATCTCATCACTGATATCAACGTTTCTATTCACAGGTCCTGGGTGTAACAGTAAAATATCTCTCTCTCCAAAAGTTTCATTGGTAATACAATAATCTTTTGCATACTCATTGATAGATTCAAAGTAGATTTCATTGTGTCTTTCTAACTGGGTTCTCAAACTCATTACAACATCGACTTCGTCGATAATTTCATCAATAAAATCAACTTGTCGGTGATCGTTACTTTCATGTTTAAAACAATCAGGGGCAACAAAAATAACTTCCATTCCAAAACGTGGAAGCAATTTTCTGTTAGAACCAGCAACTCTTGAAGTTCTCACATCCCCTACAATTGCAACTTTTTTGCCCTCAGTCTCGCCATCAAAATGCTCAATAATTGTAAACAAATCTAAAAGTGCTTGAGTTGGATGAGCGTGTTTTCCATCGCCTGCATTGATGATGGGGCAATCAACAAATTCAGTTAAACTTCCCGGAAGTCCACACTCTGAGTGTCGTATGATAATGGCATCGGGTTTCATGGCATTGATATTGGCAACCGTATCAAAAATGGTTTCCCCTTTACTTCTTGAACTCGTACCAACATCCAACGAAACAACTTCAGCGCCAAGTCTTTTAGCTGCAATTTCAAACGCACTTCGTGTTCGCGTTGAGTTTTCAAAAAACAGAGTAACAATAAGTTTTCCCTTCAAAAAAAGGTTTGATTGTAAATCTTTGAATATTTTAGCATCTTCAAAAAGTTCTAAAATTTCTTCTTTACTGAAATCAGATGTGGTGATTAAGTGTTGCATATGAGAGCCTTGATTTTTGATTTAAATTCTACCTAAAATCTCATTAAAAAAATAAAAAAATAATCTCGAATACTTTTCATTTACAAAAAAAATGTTATAATGTAAAATATTTGTTATATTTATGAATTAATAATCAAATGTGACAAAGTTTTAACAATATTTTGCTATGATTACTATGAGCAAAAAATAAAATATAAAGAGTACATTATGATAGAAAACTACACTCTCCTTTATGCACAAGGAAACGATGCAAAACGTGATGATTGCTTATCGTATTTAAAAGGTTTATGTAAGAATGTTTATGATGCAAACTCCGGAAAACAAGCATGGGAACTCTATAAAGACAAAAAACCTCAACTGTTAATACTGGATATGAATCTTTCAGAGATGAACGGTTTAGAGCTTGCACAAAAAATAAGAGATTTGGATAAAAAATCAAAAATTGTTATTTTAACAAAAGATACAAATGTAGAAGAGTTATTAGTTGCCATTAAATTAAACCTTACAGAATATATTATAAAACCTATTAATGCCGCAGATTTAGGGATTATTGTACGACGAGCCGTTGATGAATTAAAAGAAGATGATCATAAAGTCAACTTATTAGAATTGGCAAATAATTTTTATTGGGACAAAAAACTTGATAAACTTTATAAAAATTCTAAAGAGATTAAACTGACTAAAAAAGAGACAGAACTTTTAAAACTGTTAAGTTCAAGATTGAACTCAACAGTAAGTACGGAAGATATCATGAATTTTATTTATGATGACACCGTATGCAGTACAAGTAAATTCAGAACGTTACTTTACCGACTCAAACTTAAAGTCAATTATGAATTGATTGAATCTGTCTATGCTATAGGTTACAGATTAAAAGTTAAAAATAAAAAATAATTCTTATACTTTAACTTTAATTCTAAATATTTTTTAGCTATAATCCTCTTAGATTTTTAAAAGATTTAAGAGGATTTTTTATGTTAGAAAACAAAGACAAACAGTATGTTTTAAATACCTATGCAAGAAACTATGTCAATTTTAAAAGAGGTGTCAATGCCACACTTTTTGATGACACAAATAAAGATTATATTGATTTTACTTCAGGTATTGGTGTTGTCTCAGTAGGACATGGTAATGAAAAAGTTGCCAATGCCATTTATGAGCAAGTCAAAAACATCACCCATATTTCAAACCTTTATGCCATTGAACCTCAGGCACTTTTAGCCCAAAAAATACATGAACTTTGTGGATACGATGTCTCCATGTTTTTTGCTAACAGTGGAGCAGAAGCCAATGAAGGTGCCATTAAAATTGCACGAAAATATGGAGAAACCAAATTTAAAAGCAAAAAATATAAAGTTATCACGCTTGCGCACTCTTTCCATGGAAGAACCATAACTACGGTTAAAGCAACGGGTCAAGACAAAATGCACACGCCCAATTTTGCCCCGTATCCAGAAGGGTTTTCATACAATCACTACTTAAAAGACATCTACACTACCATCGATGATGAAACGGTTGCAGTAATGATTGAATTGGTACAAGGAGAAGGTGGTGTTCAACCTTTAGATAAAGCAGAAGTACAAAATTTGGCAAAATTTTTAAAAGAGAAAGGGATTTTGCTTATCATTGATGAAGTTCAAACCGGATGTTACCGAACCGGTGAATTTTTGGCATCCAACTTATATGAAATTGAACCCGATATCATTACTCTGGCAAAAGGTGTAGGAGGAGGTGTTCCCATTGGTGTTGTAATGACCACACTCAAAGATATTTTTGTACCAGGCGATCATGGTTCAACGTTTGGAGGGAACTATCTTGTCACGCGTGCAGCGCTTGAAGTTGTGGACATTTTAGATGCGTATAAAAACTCAGGTGCTTTGGATGAAGCGATTATCTATTTTGAGAAAAAACTGGCTCAACTCTTTGAAGAGAATCAAAAAGTTTTTACACAAAAAGTTGGTTTGGGACTCATGAGAGGCCTAAGAGTCGTTGATGAAGCCACCTTGGCTGCTGTTATAAAAAGTGCCTTTGAAGAAGGTGTTTTGGTGTTAAAAGCAGGGAAAAACACACTGAGATTTCTTCCTCCTTTGACCATCACAAAAGAGGAGATTGATGAAGGATTTAAAAGGTTAGCCTATGCGCTTACAAAGATTTAAAGCTTTTATATTTTCACTCTTCCTGCTGTGTTCATTGGCAGCAACTGCCAATGAACAAATTCTTTCAAATGACAGATTAAAACTTTTTGATTTAAGCAGCGATCAAACCAAAGAAGATGCTGCAAAATTAAGAAAAGATTGGATTAATCCCGTTAATTATAAACTCTCTCAAACCACCGATGAGAAATATAATCCACTCAAATCAACGGTATCCATCAGCCAACCCATTTTTAAAAGTGGTGGAATCTTTCAAGCCATTTTATATGCAAATGCCCTTGAAAGATACTCCAATTTGGATATTACAATTCAAAAAAAAGCGATGATAAAAGATGCAACTGAACTGCTGTTTAATATCCATAAAATCAACTACAGTATCAAAAAACAAGAACTGTTAATTGCCAACGCCAACTTAGATGTTTTAAGAAAAAGAGAACAAGTGTTAAATGGCTTAAGCGATGCTTCATTTTTAGACAACGCCATTTTAGATGCCAATACTAAAAAAAACAGTTATGTGGAACTTGTCTACCAAAAAAAAGAGCTCATCAACAATTTCAATAATTTAGCAAGCAGTTCATATGAAAAATTTGAGTTGCCTCATTTGGAACTTCAAGAAAACAGTAACTTTATTGATAAAAACTTAAATATTATACAAAGCAAAGAAGATATTGCCACGAAAGATCACTATCAATTCATGACCATAGCAAAATATCTTCCAACCGTTAATTTTACTTATGACTATACCAAATATCATGACAAAGACAATAATCCCGCTTTAGAAGGGAATTCAGTTATGGGATTGAATTTGACTGTTCCTTTGGATGTAAGAACCTTAAATGATATTCAAAGCAAACGAATAGATTATTTGAAATCAAAAATTACCCTCAATACAACCGTTTTAGAAGAGGAGAATTTTTACCGAACAAAACTGGCTAAAATTAATATGATTAAATCAAAAGAAGAGATTGCAAAAGAAGATTTCAAACTCTATACCTCACTGCTTGATGATATTACTCAAGCTGCTGATGCAGGACTCAATGCTAAAGCTGATGTAGAAACCTTAGCCAACTCAAAAGAGATAAAATCGTATGATATAAAAATATTGGAATTAGAGAGACAGATAGAACTTTTGGACATTTATGCCAAAATGGAAATCTAAATAGAAGAGGTATCTCTTCTATTTATTTTTTGTTTTTAAATTTAAATAGTACTCAATCTCAGACTCATTTAAAATCTTAATTGTATTGGTACTTCCTGGCATTCCTACAGGATACCCAATGGTTGTGATATAGGGACCTTTTTTATCTAAAATCCCTTTTTCTTCTAAGGTTTTTAACATTTTATAAAACATCACAGACGCATGTGCTTCTTTGATCATGCCAACAGGAGTAACCCCCCAAACACCAGCAAGAGCATTTAACACTTTTTTCTTATGCGTAAACGCCAAAATTTTTGTTTTTGGTCGGTATCTTGACATTTTAATCGCACTTTGCCCTGAACTGGTCACGGCTAAAATACCTTTTGCGCCAATATCATCAGCCAATTTAGTTGCCGTTGCTTGAATCACATCGAACTCATCTAAATAAGGCATTTTATACTGTTTTTCGTAGTTATAAATCTCTTCTGTTTTGGCAATAATATTGCTCATAGTATCCACAACATTAATTGGGTCTTCCCCAATAGCACTCTCTTCTGAAAGCATAACCACATCCGTACCATCAAGCACCGCATTCGCAACATCTGAAATTTCTGCTCGTGTTGCCCGTTCTGAATTGGTCATAGACAAAAGCATTTGAGTGGCAGTAATGACTGGTTTACACGCAATGTTGGCTTTTTTAATCAAACTTTTTTGAATGGTTGGAACTTCATAGTAAGGAACTTCAATTCCTAAATCTCCACGGGCAACCATGATGCCATCACTGACTTCTAAAATATCATTGATGTTTTCAACGGCATCAAATTTCTCAATTTTAGCAATCAATCGTCCTTTATATCCACCCAAAAGTTTTCTGGCATTGATCATATCTTTGGCATTTTGTACAAATGAAATGGCAAAATAATCCACTTTGTTTTCAACACCCCAAACAATATCTTTTTCATCTTTTTTTGTTATAACATCAATATCAATAGCAGTGTTAGGGAAGTTTACCCCTTTTCTTGAACTCAACATTCCATGATTTTCAATGACAGCTTTGAGTTCACCTTCGGTTTGAATAACTTTGGCTCGAATGGTTCCATCGTATAAGTAGATATACTCATCAACTTTTATTTTTGAAATAATATCGGGATAGTTAATTGAGACCACATACTCGTTGTCTGCTTTTTTATATCCGATAATCTCCTCTTTTTGTAACGTAATAATATCGCCTCGAATTAATTCAAAAGGCTCTTTAAGATCACCAATTCTTACTTTTGGTCCTGAAATATCTTGTAAAACACCAACAACCACATTCAAGTTTTTCATCGCGGTTCTAATATTGGCTAATGTTTGTGAGTGATACTCATGGCTTCCATGAGAAAAATTAAGTCTGAACATATTTGCACCGGCTTTAATAAGCCCTTCAATCATCTCAACACTGTCACTTGCTGGCCCTAAAGTTGCTAAAATTTTTGTCTTTTTTTCCACTGGCCGTCTCCTTATAAAATTTATTATCTTCTATTATACCAAAAATAAAGAGATTCAAGTTACAACGCAAGCTCACTTCATTGACAAATTTGGACTAAAAATGTAGAATTTCACTTCACAAAGGATAAATCAGTATGAAATTCAGCACCTACTTTAATGACTGGCTCTATGGAGAAAAAGGTTATTATACGCAATATCACACGATTGGAAAAGAGGGAGACTTTTATACTTCGGTATCAACTTCAAAATTTTTTGGAGGTACCATTGGTAAAAAAGTGGTTGATACTATTAATGCGGGTGTGTTGCCAAAAGATTGTACCATTGTAGAAATTGGCGCACATCATGGATATTTGCTTGCAGATATGATTCAATTTATTTATACTTTACAGCCAGAACTTTTGAACACGCTTCATTTTGCTATTGTAGAGAAGTTTCCTCATCTGAAAAAACAACAACAAAAATATTTTAAAGACTCTTTTGGTGATGCCGTTCAACTGACTCACTACAGTGACATCAGTGAAGTTAAACTCGACAGTGCCTTTATTGTTGCCAATGAGATTTTTGATGCGTTTGCGTGTGAACTCATTTATACCACCGATACAGGCATCAAACAAAACTTGCACATACATGACCATAAACTCTCCTTGGAAACATGCACCGATGAATATTTGCTCAATATTTGTAAACGGTACGCCATTTCAAAAGGGGAAATTTCACTGGGGTTTGAAGATTTTGCACAAACATTATATACCAATATTAAAAAATTTATCTTTGTAACATTTGATTATGGAGAGAAATACCCCCGTAATGACTTCTCAACACGAATTTACCATAAACACAAAGTTTATCCCATTTTTGAAGAGAATTTAGATTTAAAAACCTTTTTTGGGCAAAGTGACATTACCTATGATGTCAACTTTATGCACTTAATTGATAGCTTTAAAGAAACTAATATCAAGAATATAAGTTACCAAACTCAATTGAAAGCACTTGTAGAATTTGGTATAATCTCCCTTCTTGAAATATTGAAAGAAAATGCGGGTGAAAATGCCTATTTAAGAGAAGTTCAAAAGGTCAAAACACTGCTTGAACCAACAGGTATGGGCGACAGATTTAAAGTGGCTGTTTTTCAAAAAGATTAAGTGCTACTCCTCTTTTTGTCTGCTTACTTACATCATAAAATAACAAAGGATTTGGAGTGAAACTTATTGTAAATGGTATTGAAAAAGAGTTTAACAATGACTCTACTTTACAATGTATTATTACTTCTTTGCAAATAGAAGATAAGGTTATGGCAGCAGCAGTTAACATGGATATTGTTAAAAAAGATAATTGGTCATCTTTTCAATTAAGACCAGACGATAAAATTGAGTTATTACAATTTGTAGGTGGTGGTTGAAAATGATTTCTGATATCAGTTCAGTCTGTACATATTGTGGTGTGGGATGTGATATTACCGCACAAGTACAAGACAATAAAATATTAAAAATATATGCTCAAAACGATGGTTATGTTTCACAAGGGAAACTCTGCATTAAAGGTAAAACGGGGTTTGGTTTTGTCGATGCTCCTTCCCGAATTCGAAACTGTCGTGTGAAAAAAACATTCATAGAAAAAAACTTAGATGAGATGCCAAGAGAGTTAAAAGCGCGTGCAAAAACCCTGAAACATTTTGATGATATTTATTATGAAGCACCGTATGAATTTACAACTTCACTTGCAGCTTGGAAACTTTTAGAGATAAAAGAGCAATACGGTCGGCACGCTTTTTGTGGAATGGGAGGTGCCAGAACCTCTTGTGAAAGTTCGTATATGTTCCAAAAATTTGTACGAACCGCCATGGATTCACCTCATGTGGATAACTGTGCAAGAGTGTGTCACAGTCCCAGCTTAAAAGGGATGAAAACTGCCATTGGAGAAGGTGCTGCAACCAACCCGTATGATGATATTTTTGAAGCTGAGAATATTATTGTCATGGGTTCAAATACCACTGAAGCACACCCTATTGTTGCCAATAGAATCATTAAAGCTGCTCGTGACAAAACAGCAGAATTGACTGTTATTGATGTACGACAAATTCAATTGGGGAAATTTGCTAAAAATGAACTGGTCATTCCCTATGAAGCCAATTTACTCATTTTAAACATGATGGCATATGTTATTTTAAATGAAAAACTCTACAACAATGAGTTTATTGATGCTCGCTGTAAAGAGTTTGAACACTATAAAAGCTCTATTTTAGAAGATGAATATGCCAACCCTGAGTTTATGAAAAAAATCAAAGGGTATGAGTATTTAGCGGAACAAATTCCAGAAGTTGCACGTACGTATGCCACGAAAAAATCCATGTTTTTTTGGGGATTGGGGATTACGGAACATCTTGATGGTTCTTATGCCGTTATGGCAATTACGAATTTGGCCATGCTCACAGGAAATATTGGTAAAAAAGGGGTAGGATTAATGCCTTTACGAGGTCAAAATAATGTCCAAGGGGCATGTGATACAGGTTGTCTGCCCTACTTTGACCCCGATTATAAAACACCAAAAGAGATTGGGCTTATGACTCCACAGCTTGTTGAAGAGATGCTCAAAGGCAACATCAAAGCCTTATATGTCATGGGAGAAGATTTGGCACACATTCATCCCAACCAAAACAAAATGCAAAAAGCTTTGGAGAAACTTGATGTGATTATTTCCAATGAACTCTTTATGAATGAAGTCACTAAAAAAGCGGACATTATTTTTGGAGTTAAATCGGCCTATGAAAAAGTGGGCGTGTATGTCAATGCCATGAGAAGACTGCACCTTTCACAACCGCTTGTAGAAGCTGAAATGCCTGACGATTGGGAGGTTTTACGAGACATTGAAAATAAAATCTCTGGGGATTTTGTGTATGGAACCAGCGAAGATGTCTGGAATGAAGCCAAAGAAGCTGTAGGGACACGATTTGGTGGGGCAACCTATCATAAACTCTCTAAAAACAGAAACCGTGGGATGCAATGGCCTATTGCCAAAGAGGATACCCCCATTTTACACATTGATAAATTCCGAACCGAAGATGGGAAAGGAACTTTTCTTTACAATCAATATCGCCTTCGAGAGCAAATTAAGAAATTGGTCAACAATGAAACGTTTGCTCCCAATGAGTTTTATTTGACCACGGGAAGAACCATTGTGCACTATAACAATGCAGCGCAAACCATTCAAAGTGACGTTTTAAATGACAAATATGACCAAGATGTGATTTTGGCTTCTCTTGAAGATAAAGAACGCATTGGAAGTGACCATGTGGTATTAAAAACTCAATATGGAGAAACCTCTATTATGCCCATTAAGTATGTTAAAACCATCAAACCCGGTACACTTTTTACGACGTTTCATCATGCAAAATCAAAAGTCAATTTCATCTTTGGAGATGAAGCCGATGAACTGATTATGACAGCAAGATTCAAATCTGTGCGAGTAGAAGTTGAGCCGGTCTAAAGGCGATATTGCCGAACAAAAGTCTTGTGAATATCTGATTTCACAGGGCTTTACTGTTATTGAGAGAAATTTCTATGCAAAAAAATTGGGTGAAATTGATATTATTGCCAGTAAAAATGGCATCTATCATTTTTGTGAAGTCAAATCCGCTCAAGATTATGAAACCGCCATTTTAAATATCACGCCAACAAAACTCTCAAAACTCAAACGAAGTGTCGATTACTATTTACAAAGCAAAAAACTCAATGTGGCATTTGTCCTTGATGCCATCATTGTAGTAGATAATCAAATTGAGTTTTTGGAAAACATTACGCTATAATTTTTTCTTTAAAAACGCTTTTATTGTAGGGAACTCTTCAATCTCTTTGGGTTGAATTTTTAAAATCTCTGCCAAACTTTTTACTCCCATTGAAAGCAAATATTGTAAATTTGAATCAAAAGTCGCCTCTTTAATGACATGAATATTATCTTGATGTACTTCAAACATATATCCACCATTAGGTATGGGAGTCATTGAAAGCGTCACGGTGTAATGATCTTTTAGAATGCTCTCTTTGGTTGAGTACATCAAACCAATATTGTATCCCTCATTGGCAAACCCTCGAATAAGCACCACCAACACTTTTTGCTCACCCGATTTTGAAGTATTAAAAATATTAATCAACTCTTTTATAGTAGAGTATCCAGGAATTTTAGCATAGAGTTTTTGAATCAAATCCCCCAATCTTGTCTCTACAAAAAAACCAATGACATACGCTATGAATGCAATAAATATTACACCAATAATTGTCCAAAGCAGAGGATAACTCGCTGGGTTAAAGCCAAACATTCTGAACAAAAAGCCTGTTAAGGCACTCATTTTGTTATACAGCCAAAGTATAATAATAGAAATAGCAATGATAGGTGCCAACCAAAAAAGCCCTTTGACCATGAGTTCTAACATATGTTTTTTCCCTAAAAATAACATCTCTTTTGGAGCTTTCATCAATCATCCTTTAAATTATTACGAAAGCATAACATTATTTCTTTTTAATCTTCGCATTTGTATACTATCTATACACATTCTTTTCTAAAAAATTTCAAATAAAGAGTAAAATACACTATGGAATCAGTACTATTAATTATTTTTATATCTCTTGCTATCGCAACTGTTTTAAACATTATTCTTAAAAAATTATCCATTTCGCATATTATTGGATACATCATCACAGGTACTATCATCAGCAATATTTTTCATTTTAATGGAGACAAAGATTTAGATGCTTTAAACTTAATTGCAGAGTTTGGAATCGTCTTTTTAATGTTTACCATTGGGCTTGAAATGTCCATTTCAAAACTCAAAAAGATGAAAGAGATTCTTTTTGTTAATGGTTTTTTGCAAGTGAGCATCAGTGCCACATTTATTTTTTTGGTTTCATACTACTTTTTTCACATTGATACGACACCATCTATTATCATTGCCCTTGCTTTTTCGCTCTCTTCAACGGCCATTGTCTTAACCTATTTAAAAGAGTCAAAAGATATTTATACTCCCTATGGTGAAAAATCAACGGCCATTTTAATTTTTCAAGATTTGGCGGTTATTCCTATTTTACTCTTAATCAGCTTTTTATCGAACAATACGTTAAGCCTGAGTGAAGTTTTACTTAATACTGTCATCAGTGCAATTTTGGTCATTGTCTTTATGTTTACCATTGGAAAAACCGTTATGAATTGGCTTTTACAATTCTCAACCCACAGTAAACTCGAAGAGCTCTTTTTGGGTTCTGTCTTATCCATTGTCATTGGAGCATCTTTATTGGCACATCAAATGGGATTTACTTACTCATTGGGAGCTTTTATTGCAGGAATGATTATTGCAGAAACGTCGTATCATGTCAAAGTTGAATCGGATATTTCTTCGTATAAAGATCTGCTTTTAGGAGCATTTTTCTTTTCTGTGGGAACCAAAATAGATGTACACTTTTTATTGAGTCATATTTTGTTAATCTTGTTTATATTTATAACGGTTATGCTTGTAAAATCATTGGTGGTTTACTTTTTAATCCGTAAAAAAGCCAACAAAAGTGATTCGGTAAAATCAGCGTTGGCCTTGTGTCAAATTGGGGAGTTCTCATTTGCCGTTTTTGCCTTAGCTGCCAATGATCATCTGCTCAGTGAGGAGTTGAGTAAGTTCTTAATTTTAGTGACCGTAATGTCAATGATTATCACCCCATTTATTGTCAATAACATCTATAAATTGGCTTCTTATTTTGTGGTTGAATTTTATGAATCAGATAAAATTACTCCCATTCAAGAGAAAAACCACGTCATTATTTGTGGATTCTCCACATTGGGACGAATAGTAGCACAAAAATTAGAGGAGCAAGAAATTCCCTTTGTTATTATTTCTGATGACTTAAGACACGTTCTTTTAGGAAGAAAAAGGGGCTATAAAGCCTACTTTGGACACTTAGATAAACGACCCGTTTTAGAATCACTTAAAGCCGATGAAGCCAGAAGCATTATCATTACAGTAAACAGTATGGTCAAAAAAAGATTGATTTGTGAGGCAGTATTGGCGTATGATGAAAATGCCAGTTTAATTGTCAATGTGGATACCATTGAAGAGAGAAAAGAGCTCAAAGATATCAACATCAAAACATTTGTGCAAGCACAACATGAAGTGGCACAACTGCTGGTTAAAGAGAGCCTGAAACCTAGTATTGCACCTTAAGGATTTTTTTCGCTCCTAAGAGCAACAAAATTCCTCCAATGATAATAATCGCCGTCACATACAACGCGTAATTGTAGTTTCCCGACCAATCGGTTAATACAACGGCATACAAAGGGGCAATGACTTGCCCTATTCCATAAGCTGTTGTTAATGCCCCCATTAAAATAACAGGATTACTCCCCGCTAATTTTCCCCCTAAACTCATAAACAGTGCAACCAATCCCACAAATGTTCCTCCATAAAAAACACCTGAGAGAACAATAAACAAGGGATTTACAGTAAACGTTGGAATCAATACCCCTAAGGCTTGTATGCTCATGGCAATGATAATGATAGTAATATAACCAAAACGTGCGGCCAAACGCATCCAAATAATGCAAGAAAAAATACCAGAAATCCCAACAATAAGCCAAGTTAATGTCCCAAAGCCTTCTAAGCCTTCCAGTGAGTTAATGATATCGGGCAAAAAAGTACCTTGTATAACAAAACCTACCCCTTCGGTAAAATAAGCAGCCAATAAAACAATCACAAAAACAGAAAAGATGGATTTATCGATTTTATGATGCGTTGTATGAGAAGGTTCTGTTTTATCAAAGTTTAAAATATACATAGGGTATAACGCAATGATTGCGCCAAAAATGGTCAAAACCATCCAAGCATCTTGCCAAGTACCCGCATAAAAAAATACGATTCTTGTAACAATATCACAAATGGCAATGGAGAATCCAATTCCGCTAAAATGTATTCCCATGGCTTTGGTTTTATCATCAAATTTAAGTTTACTCATAACAATGGCTGAGCCTACAACCAATCCCATTGCTGCAGCAAAACCTGCAATAATACGGGAGATAAGCCAAATAATTTCGTTGGTTGTAATAGCAAGCACTAGTGTGGTTAAAATGGCCAAAACCATTCCTATACGAAACCATTTAACTTTGGTTTGCATATTTTTTATAAACACCGCAAAGATAGAACCGCTTAAATACCCTGCAAAATTCAAAGAGGCTAAAACACCTGCAAAGGTAAGGGTAATGGTGCTTTCAAGCATAGATGGAAGCAGTGATGTAAAGACAAATCGCGCCACTCCCACGCCTACAATTAAGGCAATAATTCCTGCAATTATAATATTGGTATTACTGTTTCGGTCTAATAAATTCATAATGATTTTGCCTTTTTTTGAAATATCTCAGGTGAGAAATAAAAGGTGCGTAAAGTAAAGGATACAGATGAGTTCTTTGACCACAAGTCTCTGCATAAATGTGGGAAGAAATTTCATCTGATCCTAAACTAAACTGTTTAAAATAGGAAGTCTTATATATCAACAAAGGTAATGTAACATAGAACTGTAGCAAATACATAGCTTTTTCTAAAAAAATTTTCTAAATTGCATTTAATTATTAATCTACTATAATTACAAACCAAAAATAGGAGCTTTTTTGTATCACAAAGAGTTAACTGCCATAAAAAAATCCAACCGTTATCGAGAACGAAAAATATCAGATGAATCCCTCATAGATTTGGCTTCAAATGACTACTTAGGATTAGCCAGTAACAAAGTATTGTTTCAAAAAGCATATGAAAGAGTCTTAGCCAATGGTCACTTTGGCCCCAAAGCCTCCATTTTAGTCAATGGATACTCAACCATACACAAAACATTTGAAGAGGCGTTATGCCAAGCCAATGGTTTTGAAGAGGGGGTCATTGTTGGCAGTGGTTTTTTGGCCAACCTCTCCATGATTGAAGCATTGGTAAGAAAAAAAGATACACTTTTTATCGATGAAGAGTATCATGCCAGTGGCATGGTTGCAACCAAATTGCTGCAAAAAAATCAAGTAATACTCTTTAAGCACAACGATGCAAACGATTTAAAAGCAAAAATTGAAGCTTCAAATACCTTACAAGGCAGAGTGGTCATTGCCATTGAAGGCGTTTACTCCATGCATGGAGATATTGCTTCAAGGGAAATTTTTGATATTGCCGATGACTACAATGCCATCTTAATTGTCGATGAAGCGCACAGTTCAGGTGTTATTGGAGAGAACCTTTTGGGTATTTTTGACTATTATAATATTCAACCCAAACAAAATCACATTAAAATGGGGACTTTAGGCAAAGCATATGGAAGTTATGGCGCTTATATTTTAAGTTCAAAAGCAATCATCGACTTTTTAATCAATCGAGCCAAAGCCATTATTTATACCACTGCCCCCTCTTTGTTTGATACTGCCATGGGTTTAGAATCGCTTTATTATATTTTGGAACACAAAAAAGAGTTAAAAGCAAAAATAGAAAAGAATTTGGAAATTATTGAAAATATTTTGAATATTAAATCAAAAAGTTTGATTATTCCTATTATAATAAATGACAATAAAAAAGTATTGGAAATTCAATCAAAATTGAAAGAGTCTGGATTGGTTGTAGGTGCGATTCGACAGCCAACCGTAAAAGAGGCTATAATAAGACTTATCGCCAAAATTGATATTAATCAAAAAGATTTAATTCAAACGTGTAATTTATTAAAGGAGTACCGATGAAAAAATATCTATTATCTGTGATACTGACCTCACTTGGACTTTTTGCACAAGAGAGCATAATTGCTCCTAAAAACTGTGAAGTCATCAAATTATCCACGTATACCACATTGGTTTCATGTGATAAATTTGATTATTTAGTCGAATACCAAGATGTAAAAAGAGACGATGAAGATGGCGTAAAAAAAGTTACTGCCATATCTTTAAAAGAGACAAAAATTATTAAAGGTCAATAAGAGCAACACATGAACAGAATTCAACAATTAATCAAAGGGAATACCAAGTTTAAAAGTCAATATTTCCCCTACTTTGAAAGTGAACTTATCAAATCAATTAAACATGGTCAAAAGCCTGAAGTGCTTTTTATTGGGTGCAGTGACAGCCGTGTTACCCATGATTTGATGTTAGATTCAAAACCAGGAGATATGTTTATTTTACGAAATGTAGGAAACTTTATTCCTCCATTCCAAGCCGACAATGATTTTCATGGAAGTGCTGCTGCTATTGAGTATGCAGTATCTGTCCTTCAAGTCAAAGACATTATTGTGTGTGGACATTCACATTGTGGTGCGTGTAAAAGTTTGTATGAAGAGATTCCCGATGATGATTCCCTTGTACACATACGAAAATGGTTGGAGTTAGGACAAAAAGCCAAAGAGTTTACGCTCAGAACCATCCAAGATCCTAACAATAAAGAAGAACTTTATCGTCAAACCGAAAGAAATTCAATTTTATATCAAGTTGAAAATCTTTTTTCTTATCCTGCAGTTAAACAAAAAGTTGATGCAGGCACACTTAAAATCCATGGTTGGTACTACTCCATTGAAACAGGTGATATTGAATATTATGATTTAGTTGAAAAAAAATATAAACCAATAAGTGAGTTAAAACCATGAGTAAAATCGAAGTCAGAAAAATACCTAAAATCCAAATTGTTGCCATTGTTGTTATCATTATTGTAGGTTTTGCTTACTATATCTTCAGTACACAAATGAGAGATGATAAACTCCAAGAAGTATTAGCAACCTTAGGATACCAAAATACGGAAGATGTGGTTGTATTTCAAACACATAAAGTTGAAAATGAAGAAGTAAGAAGAAAAGAGACACTCTACACTTTGAAATTCAAAGATTTACAGACCAATAAAGAGTGTAAAGGGTTTGTTTTATACAATTACAAACATGAATACAGCAAAGATATTGAATGCAAATAATGGACAAATATGAAACTTATAGATAAATTAGAAAACAGTGAACGACTGAGCTTTGAAGATGGGGTCAATCTTTTTGATTTAGACCTCTTTACTTTAGGCAAATATGCCCACAAAATACGAACACAAAAGTTTGGGAATAAAACCTACTTTAATATTAATCGACACATCAATCCTACCAATATTTGTAAAGACGTGTGCCAATTTTGTGCTTACAGTTCAAGCCGAAAAAATCCAAACCCCTATACCCTCACACATAATGAAATTTTAAATACGGTAGAAAATTCCGTTAAAAACAACATCAAAGAAGTACATATTGTATCGGCTCATAATCCCCATACCGGTTTGGAGTGGTATTTGGATATTTTCCGAAAAATCAAAGAGCAATTCCCTGCAATTCATATCAAAGCGCTTACTGCAGCTGAAATCCACTTTTTAAGTACGGAGTATCATCTCAGTTATGAAGAGATTATTGCTCGTATGATACAAAGTGGCGTTGATTCTATGCCAGGAGGTGGGGCTGAAATTTTTGATGAAAAAGTACGAAAAAAAATCTGTGGGGGGAAAGTCTCATCGAATCAATGGCTTGAAATCCATAAACTCTGGCACAAAGCGGGCAAACAAAGCAATGCAACCATGCTTTTTGGCCACATAGAGAGCCGTGAGAACAGAATTGATCATATGATGAGACTTCGAGAACTCCAAGATGAAACCAATGGCTTTAACGCCTTTATTCCACTTGTATATCAAACTGAGAATAACTTCTTAAAAGTCAAAGATTTTCCCACAGGTCAAGAGATTTTAAAAACATTTGCCATTTCAAGACTCATGCTTGATAATATTGCTAACCTTAAAGCCTATTGGGTGACTTCAAGTGTGAAATTGGCTATGCTCGCTCAAGAGTTTGGTGCGAACGATTTAGATGGTACCATTGAAAAAGAGTCAATCAACTCAGCAGCAGGAGCAGCCAGTGCCAATGGAATGCCTCTGCAACAATTTGTAGATGTGATTAAAAACTCTGGATTCACTCCAGTTGAAAGAGACTCGGTATACAACGAAATTAAAGTGTGGTAAGACTAAGAGGTGAATTGACCTCTTAGTTATGGTTTAATGGTTTTGGTGAAATTGCAGAATAAAACTGGTCTCAATACCATACTCAACTTTTTTCATGGATATTGGGTATGAAATATTGATCGAATAGAGTTCACTGTTTAACTTCTCAATTAAATCAAAAAACTCTTTTGGCTCTTTATACAACACTTTAACGGAATAGTTAAATGTGGTCACTTCTGATTTAAAATCCGATTTAAATTCAAATGTTGCCATCTCACCTAAAAGAGCTTTAATCTTCTCTTCTACTCTTTGTTTAGGTAAAAACTCATTGGTAATGTATGCAGGTTCAACCTCTTTCATCGTTGACTCAAGAGGAATAAACTCATCGTTACTGATGGTTGCTTTTAAGATGGTCGCTTTAGGGTCTTCAAACACAATGCCTGAGTATTTATAAAGTTTTAAAAGATTGGGTTGCATACTTCTGATATAGATATCATCTTGCAATAAATCAACCACCATTTTGGCACTGTTGGCATCCACTTCTAACTCATCTAACACAACATTATAAGGAATGATGTCAAACAGATTTAAAACTCTTTTCGAAATGATACCATTTTTCGTAACATGGTTAGGCAAAGGAGGCTTGACAATTTCAACTTTTTTAACCTCTTTTACCTCCTCTTTTTTTATCTTTGCAAGTCGGTTTTGCTCACGCACAGACTCTTTTTGTGCATGAATAAAATTATAAACATAGACACTCAAACATAAGGTAATAATAAAAATAATAATGCTGGTAATCAGAGCAAAATGACTTTTTTTCTTCACTCTTGGTTTAATAAAACTTTTTTGTAAAGGGGCTTTTTGTTTGGATAACTCATACATATAATCATCAATTGAAATGGGGTGATAATTCACTTCAATTAAAAGTTCTTTGTGCAAGGTATTAATTTGTTCCTCATTAAGTTGCTTAACCATATGCAAAATAGTAACCCGCTCAATAAATGTTTTCTCTTTGGTTTCATAAAATTGTGCCAACACATCACTGATAATATTTTCAATTTCAAAATAGTATATCTCATCAAAAAGTTTTTGACCAAAGATCTCATTGTCATAAAAGTTTGATTTTTGTATCTCTTCAAAAGAGGTCAAAGACTCAATACTGTAATAAACAATTTGATTGCTCTCATTCAAAATTAACAGATACAAAGAGTTGTTTAAAATCAACCCTGTAATGGTACTTGCACTTGGATTTTGTTCACAATGTAAATTTAAAATATGAAAAGGAGAATAGATATAATCAATGCCACAAGATTCATAGTAGTGTTTGGTTTCAAAAAGCGTACTTTTATCTAAGGCAATATTATAATCATGATTGAGTTCCACCACCACATTGGTATCGGCATCGGCTCTGTCTGATTTTAAATAGAGTTTTTGATGTTTGGTATCACAAAGCGTTGAAAAATAGGTCTGAAAATCATTTTTTTCCAATGACTTAAGTTTAAACACAACATTTTCAGGTAAAAGGTCGCCTGTAACTAAAAATGTTGAGTGTTCAACTTTAATGATATCATCATTGGATAACTGCTTATAATCAAGTTTTAATTGATTGTAATATTTTAAGATATTAACATATTGAGAACTTTTACCAAACATATTCCCTCGATTATTTCATTGCGTTTTCTTGCAACTTCTCTTTGATTAAATTTTTTGCTTCTTCTGTTTCCAAACCCTCAACACTAAAAGGTTCACTGATAAAAAAGTCTATTCGTCCAAATGGTTTTGGCAAAATAAACTTATCCCATGAGTTAAAGGCCCAATATTTTGTGGGTTGACAATTTAATGCCAATATCTTAGCATTAGTTTTCTGAGAGATTGCTACAATGCCATTTGCAACAGAGTGTCTGGGACCTCTTGGCCCATCTGGAGTAATAGCAATATCATTTCCCTCTTTAAGTTCAGAGATGGCTTTAATTAAAACTTTTGTTCCCCCTTTAGAACTCGATCCACGTATGGAATCAATCCCCAAAAACTCAACAGTTTTAGTAATGGCTTCCCCATCTTTGTGTTCACTGATGATGGCACTGACTTTAGAGTTGGGTTTTAACTTATGATAATTAAAAGCTTGCATTAAAAGCTCCCCATGCCAAAAAGCAACGATATAAACCGTATCCTCTAACTTTTTAGGATGGTGATAGACTTTTTTATTGGTTAAGTAAATAAAACGAACCAATAAATTCAATAAATAAGGAATGACTCTTGATTTCAAAAAATGCTTCATTTAATTGACCAATTCACCCTTGAGTGTTGTTCGTGTTGATGATGTGATTTTAACTTCGGCAATTTTACCCAACAATTCATCACTTCCTTTGACATAGACTTGACACCAATTGTCCGTAAAACCAGACACTTCACCATTGGGTTTAAGGCTTTCAAAAAGCACTTTAACTGTTTTTCCAATGTTTGAGCGCATATGCTCACTTTGGTGCTCTTTATGTAAATCAATCACTTGAATAAGTCTTGCACTTCCAATTTCATCGGGAATCTCTTGATCTTTTAACTCTAAGGCTGCTGTATTAGGTCGTGGAGAGTATTTAAAATTAAAAATTTGGTCAAATTTGACTTGATTAATCACATCTATGGTATCGTCAAAATCTTCTTGAGTCTCCCCAGGAAATGCCACAATAATATCGGTCGTAATTCTCACTTCTGGTACCAACTCCCTTATTTTAGCCGCTCGGTTTAAAAACCACTCTTTGCTGTATCCCCGTTTCATTGCTTTTAAAATTTTTGTTGAACCACTCTGCAGTGGCATATGAATACATTTTGAAATTTTTGGGTTTCGTGCAAACTCTTCAATAAACTCATCGTCCATGTGTAATGGGTGAGGAGAGGTAAAACGAATTCGTTCAATGCCCTCTATTTTTGAAATATCGTGTAAGAGTTGAGTAAACGTAGTTTTCCCTCGTCCATCTGAAAATTTTCGTCCGTAAGAGTTGACATTTTGTCCTAAAAGCGTGACTTCAATGGCCCCTTTTAACACATCTTTTTTAATTTGTTCTATGATCATTTCAGGAGGAATAGAGATCTCATCCCCTCGGGTTGCGGGAACAATACAATACGTACACTCTTTATCACACCCAATTGAGATATTCACCGATGTTTTATAC
This sequence comes from Marinarcus sediminis (SeqCode), assembly GCF_048571275.1. Classification (GTDB taxonomy): domain Bacteria; phylum Campylobacterota; class Campylobacteria; order Campylobacterales; family Arcobacteraceae; genus Marinarcus; species Marinarcus sediminis. The sequence continues at coordinate 1,206,546 of NZ_CP182357.1, read as the reverse complement.
AAGGAAGTTTCACTTCGTGCAAATTCATAGGTGCTATCATCGTGTTCAATATCAATTTCCACAGCACCTTTTTGATCAATAATTTTTGAAATTTTTGAAATATTTCGAGCACCCAATACAAAATCCACATACGGGGCTCTTTTTATGATATCTTTTCCAAGGTGACTGGCAGTACAACCACACACCCCAATTTTAGCCCCCTCTTTTTTCTTTGAATTGAATTGTCCAATCTCTGAAAAAAGCTTTTGAACGGGTTTTTCACGAACAGAACAGGTGTTAATAATAATTAAATCGGCGTCTTCCATGGTATCTGTAGTGGTGTAGTTGTTGTGTTCTCCCAACTCAGCGATAATATGTGCTGAGTCGGTATCATTCATTTGACACCCCAGTGTCTGAATGAATAATTTTTTAGATTCTTCTTTAGTTTTTTGCATCAATTTCTTTTATCAGGCTCTTCTTAAAGCGCATGAACCTCATACATATATTCATCATCAGCTAAACCATATCTGACTTCTCTGAAGTATACATTGTACCCTTCTGCTTCAATCGTATCAACTAAAGCCATCATATCTTTATGAGAGTTGTCCTTGTCAAAGTAAAATATTCTTTCTCCGGCCTCTTTTAATTCTTCTATTAATTTAGAAAGTTGAACTTTTTTTGGTTTTTCATTTAATTCTTTTCTCGCTAATAATACGTCCATTGTATTAACCCTTTTATTTTTAGATAAGTCAAATATTTTACCTAAAAACGTCTTTAATTTGTATAAAAGTAGTTTTAGATATAATATTAATCTACAATCACATTGGAAATCATTTTTTATCATTTCAATGTCAAAAATAAGGGTTAATACATGGATAAAATTATTGATATTTTAGATTCAATAGCATATGAGAAGGGATTAAAAATTGGGGAAATAGAAGAGGCTTTAAAGGAAGCTTTGATTATTACTGCCAAAAAAATGGTGGATGAAACATTGACTTTCGATGCTGAAATCGACAGAGTTCATAAACAATTAAAACTGTTTCAAAAAATTGAAGTCGTTAAAAATGATGATGAAAGACTCATGGGTGAAGAATTTGATGCATACAATCATCCTATCAACAAAGAAAATTTTATCACCATAGACGAAGCTCAAGAAATTGACCCCGATTTAGAAGTCGGTGACTTCATGGAATATGAATTAGAGTTTGAAAATATGGGAAGAAATGCAGCCACCATATTAAACAGTAATTTTGAATATAAAATACAACGATACATCGAACAAACACTCTTAAGTAAATACCAAGACAAAATTGGAAAAGTCATCAATGGAAGCGTCACCAGCATTGACAGAGCTGAAAATACTTTTGTTGAAATTGGTGAAGTCAGAGGAATGCTCCCACGAAAAAACAGAATCAAAGGGGAGTCATTTAAAGTGGGTGGTAACTTAAAAGCGGTTGTTAAATCGGTCAATATTGACAAAACAAACGGTTTAGTCATTGAACTCTCACGAACATCTCCACGGTTCCTTGAAGCCCTTTTAGCCCTTGAAGTTCCAGAACTTAAAGATGAAAGAGTGAGCATTGAAGCCAGTGCCAGAATACCAGGGAGTCGTGCAAAAATCGCCTTAACATCCATTGACTCTTCAATTGACCCAATCGGTTCCGTTGTGGGTGTTAAAGGGGTGAGAATTTCAGCCGTGAGTGCGCAATTGCACGGAGAAAGTATTGACTGTGTTGAATACTCTTCAATTCCTGAAGTGTTTGTTTCAAGAGCGCTATCGCCTGCCATTATCAGCAGTGTGGTCATTGAAAAAGCAACAAAATACGATGAAAAAGACAAAGCCATTGTGACCATTCCAAGTGACCAAAAATCAAAAGCCATTGGAAAAGCGGGTCTGAACATTCGTTTGGCATCCATGCTGACTAAATGTACAATTGAATTGGTAGAAATTGGTGGAAACAGCTTAAGTTCAAGTGAAAATGAAGCAGCAAAACCACACGAAGAGAGAAATGGCACAACCACATTAGAGGCACTATTTAAATAATGAACGATATATTTTTTTATGATTCAGTAAAAAAAACAAAAGAAAAATTTGTACCATTAAAAGAAAACGAAGTCAAAATATATGTTTGCGGACCCACTGTCTACGATGATTCTCATCTGGGACACGCTCGGTCTGCGATTGCTTTTGACTTGCTGCATCGAGTCTTAAAAGCCAATGGCTACAACGTCATTATGACAAAAAACTTTACCGATATTGATGATAAAATCATCAATAAAATGGCCACAACGCATCAAACTTTAGAAGAAATCACCACGTTATACATCCATAAATACAAAGAGGATATGAATGCCTTAAATGTATTACCCAATACCATAGAACCCAAAGCCACTGAAAATATTGAGAGCATGAAAACCATGATTTCAAAACTTTTAAGTGATAACAACGCGTATATTCTTGAAGATGGCGTCTATTTTGACACCTCTAAAGACAGTGCTTATGGCTCATTGAGTCACCGTTTTGATGAGGAAAAAACACAAGCACGAGTAGAAGAGAACAGCAACAAAAAAAATCAAAAAGATTTTGCTCTTTGGAAAATTAAAAAAGGGGAAGAACTCTCTTTTGATGCTCCATTTGGGAAGGGACGTCCTGGTTGGCATATTGAATGCAGTGCCATGATTAATGAACACTTGGCCTCTTGTGATACCCCTTATCAAATTGATATTCACGGAGGTGGTGCTGATTTACTCTTCCCTCATCATGAAAATGAAGCAGCACAAACACGATGTGCCACAGGAAAAAATCTGGCAAAATATTGGATACACAATGGTTTTGTCACCATTGATGGAGAAAAAATGAGCAAATCCTTGGGCAACTCATTTTTCTTAAAAGATATTTTAACATCCTATTCAGGTGAAGTGGTACGATTTTATCTCTTAACCGCGCACTACCGAACCGATTTTAACTTCAATGAAGAGGATTTAATTGCCAGTAAAAAACGACTCGACAAACTTTACAGAGTTAAAAAAAGAGTTTATGGTATCGAAGGTAGCAGTGTCAATAAAAACTTCCAAAGTAGAGTCATTGAGGCTTTAAATGACGATTTAAACTCGGCAAAAGCCATCTCAATCGTTGATGAAATGATTTCAAATGCCAATGATATTTTAGATAAAGAACCCAAAAATAAAAATCTCAAAAAAGAGCTTGTTGCCAATATTGCATGTATCAACGACATTTTAGGCATTGGTCTACAAGACGCTTACACCTATTTTCAATTTGGTATTTCTGATGATGAAATTAAAACCATTGAAAATTTAATTCAAACCAGAAACAATGCAAAAAAACAAAAAGATTTTGCCACCGCAGATAACGTGCGAGATGTAATTTTACAAATGGGTATTTCTTTAATGGATACACCCAATGGAACTGTTTGGGAAAAATCCAACTAAACATCCATAAAAAAAGGGGAGAAGCCAAGCTTCTCCCCTTTTTTATATCAACAGTTACGATTATCTTACGAATGCCGCGTCTGTAACGTTTTTAGTGTTAACAATATATGGTACCAATGCCATATGTCTTGCTCTTTTAATAGCAGTCTCTACCATCTCTTGAGATCTTTTAGAATTCCCTGTAAGTCTTCTAGGCATGATTTTACCTCTTTCACTCATAGACAATTTTAAAATGTCAACATGTTTATAATCAATGAAATCTACTTTCATCTCAGTATATTTACAAAATTTTTTTCCGTATTTTCTTCTCTCAGCCATTGTATTTCCTTTTTCTAAAACGGTATTTCGTCTTCGTCAATATCAATTTCAGGTATTCTGTGTTCTTGAACATTCATACCACCATTTGCATAGTTATTAGTCGGTTGCTTTGCAGCAGGTTGATTGTATTGAGTTGCATTATGTTGTCCATAATCTTGACTGTTTGGTTGGTAATCAGATGAAGTGTTTTGCCCCTCTGATTTTGAGTCTAGCATTTTCATGGTATCTACTCTTAATGAGTGTTTACTTCTGCTAGAACCATCTTGTGCAGTCCATTGCTCTAATACAAGTCGCCCTTCTAATAAAACTTTAGAACCTTTTCGTAAATATTGGTTAGCAACTTCGGCACTTCTCCCAAAAATATTAAAATCTAAAAAACACACTTCCTCTTTTTGTTCACCAGTTGAAGTTTTGTATTTGTACGATGACGCAATTGCTGATTTTGAAATTGCTGCACCAGTTGGCAAATATCTTAGTTCAATATCTCGAGTTAAATTTCCTAGCATTACTACTTTGTTATACATGACAGGTCCCTACTTTTTTAAAAATTAGTTTGCTTTTTTTGCAGCCTCATCGCTCATTTTAGTCCATGCAGCGATCTCTTTTTTACTTTCATACTTAATGAAGATAAATCTCATCAAGTTTTCGTTGATTCTATAATTTCTTTCAAGTTCTAAAATAGAATTTGTTGGAGCTCTAAAATAGATTACGTAGTAGTAACCTCTTTTATTTTTTTCAATTTCATACGCTAATTGTTTCGTACCCATGTTATCACAAGATACCACTTCTCCACCATTTTTCTCGATGTTAGCTTTCACTAAATCTATTTGTGCAGCTGTCTCTTCTTCTGTAAGAGTCGGCTTTAAAATAAACATTGTTTCATAATGTTTAACTTTTGACATTCATTCTCCTTGTAGTTTTCGCCGGTATTTAAAAAATATCAGCAAGGTTTTTGTAAAGTCTGTGATTTTATCTAAATAAAACTGAAAATTTTCTAAGACAAGCTTGAATATATATATTTTGGTCATTAATTTTAACCGTTTTAAGCTCTAATTCCAAATTATTCAAGAATTCCAACATCTCTTGGAACTTTTGAGGTTTAATTGAAATGGCCAATTTACTCTTCTTTTCCCACACATTTTTAGGGGGCACAAACCCTAAAATCTCTTTTGCATTAGGAATGCCTACCGTTCTGGCATACGCACTTATCATAAAAAGTTGTTGCACAAAAGCGGTAATTTGAGTTAAGAGATAAATTTCATTCATCCCCTCTTCTAAAATTGCATACAAATCTCTCTCAATTTTTTGTCCCGAAACCAAATTGTGTAAGAAATCTTCCAATGAAACGGCGCCAAAACCAAAACACTGTTGTTCAACCACTTTGGCACAGACAACTTCATCGGATATGGCGAGTTTTTTTAAATCATTTATGGTTAAAGACAAATCATTTCTGTGCATAAAATAAAGATGGCTCAACGCGGAAACTTCATATTTTAAGCCTATCTTTTTGGCTTCATCTTCAATGATTCTCATGGCTTCACTGTCAAAAGGGGCAAACATACGCACACACACGGAATTGGTTTTTGCGCTGAAATTGCTCTCCATCGTTTTAAAATCAGCGTCACCCAAACATGCAAAAATTACGGTACTGTCTGGATTGGTGTTACACGCTTGAATGAGTTCAACCACCTCAGCTTTAGGCAGTTTTTTCTCCACTTTTATAATCAAAACATTTCGAGAAGCAAACAAGGAAGATTGCAACAATTTATTTTTGCAATATTTAAAATCATACTCATCGTAATAGATTTTTTCAATATCTTCTGATGGAACCAATTTTTCAGCCACCGTTAACGCATAGTGTTCCACTAAAAAATGAGATTGTCCATAAAACATATAGGCACTGAACGTTTTATTTTGTCTGAGTAAATTATCAAATTCATTTTTGTACATTCGTTATATTTTCCCACACTTAATATTTAATACTGGCAATGATTGTTTTTGAAACAATATCGACCTCTTTGATGACCACTTTGAGTTTAGTAAACAACAATTGAGCTTTGAAGTTATCTAAAAAAACTCTCAAGCCTGGCATCTCTTTATAAAATTTTGCAATTCCTTTTTCTGCATCTACTATTCTGGCTTTAAACTCTTCCCCGATATGTTTGCTTGCCCATCGAGCATATTTTCTGTCTTCAAAGTCCCACACCAATTGGTCAACTTTTCGTTGTTGGTTGGAAATATGCGCACACACATCATCAATATTTTCAGGTGTTTCTTTGGTTTTTAACATTCGATGTAAGACCAAATCGGAGTATCGACGGATGGGTGAAGTAAAGTGAGAATAGGACTTAAACCCTAAACCAAAATGCCCTAAATTGGTCGAACTGTAGTGCGCTTGCACTTGTGATTGAATGATTAACTCATCAATTTCATCGGCATAATATGAACTTCGTGCCTTTTTTTGAATGGCCAAAATGGTTTCATGTACATTCGCTTGCATTTTAACACTGATTCCCAAAGTATTGACCAAATCCACCAGTTTTGATATGGCTTCAAATGAAGGCTCTTCATGGACTCTGTAAATGCCCACTGTATTGACTTTTTTACTCGCTTCAATATTGGCTAAGAGCATACACTCTTCAACTAACTGGTGTGAAGCCGTTGACTCTTCTGTGCTGATAGATTCTACTTCATAGTTGTTGTTCAAACGTTGTCGGTACTCTAAGGTTCTGAAATCATATCCTGTTTTAAGTCGCTCTTGCCTTATGGCTTTGGTCACTTCGTACAGAGGCAAAA